>JBFFIY010000245.1:0-5510 GCA_041556195.1 Enterobacterales bacterium | reverse complement strand
GTAGTGCTCAAACAAGTCGCCATCCGGTTAAATCAGTGCATGAGAGAAAGTGATACGGTGGCGCGTTTGGGTGGAGATGAATTTGCAGCAATATTACCGCGACCCGGAGGTAGCCAGGAAGAAATTGCCAAAATCGCTCAGCGCATTCTTGACCACTTTAAACAACCATTTAAACCCCTGGGTTATGAGCGCCAGGTTGGTATCAGTATTGGTATTGCCTCTGTCACCAAATTTGAGTTTTCGATAGAAGACCTATTACATCAAGCGGATAAGGCGATGTATCGCGCCAAGGAAGATGGCCGTAATTGTTACCGCTTTGCCAGCGAAGATTAACATAAGAGCGTTTTTAAGAAGGTTTGTATCCTGATTGGGTGATTAATGTGGGATCCCATAAGTTGTTCCACTACAACTATCGATTTATTGGCGTCTCATCATCAACCTCAGGCGGATTAGCGCAGCAATAGCATGAACGCTAAGAAATACCAAAATAGTTGTGTTTCCAGGCTGTTCTTATCCAGAGTTTAGGTTACTTATAATCTGTTCATTCCTTTCTAAAATTGATATATATCAATGTCATTTTTAATTTTTTGTTATACGTTTATTCCGGTTTTGTACGTCATCTGAGAATAATACTCAGGGAGTGGAAGATGTTCTATAACATAAGTATCGGTAACGATTGTGATAACATCATGGCAGATTTTTATCAATCTCTTCATCTATTCTTCTTTGATATTTTCTCCATATTAAATTCAAACTTTCAAAGAAATATAATGAGAAAACAGTTTCAGGAAAAATTTCTCTCTAACAATCATCATAAGACTTCCCTACCATGAATTAGACTATAAGGTTCTTCGGGCGGCATAACTGTAGAGAGCCTTACTATTATGGCAAAGTTCTACCATTTTTGGATTTAGAGAGATGCATAAGAGAGTTAAAAATTATACAAGATTCTAACAGCCAATGATGAGGAGAATATTATGGCTGATCCAGTAACGTGGGGCATTACGGCACTTAAGATCCTTGAACGTCTATTTGCATTAGTTGATCATCTTAATGACCTTAAAAAGAAAACTGAACAATTAAATCAGATCTGCATCGCATGGGAACGTACAGGATGGCTTAAAGATCAGTTAATTAGCAGGTATGAATCTGAAAAAATAACGGAAGAAAAAAAAAGCGACGCAGAAAATATTCACCGTCACCTTATACGTTTACAAGATGCATTAAAAGAGTTACGTAAACTAGTTAATAGAGACGGTGATAATGAAAAGGAAATTGAACAGCGGACTGAAGATATAAAAAAGCTTATTGATCGCATTATTGAACTTTTTATTTTGATGTAGGATTTCATGGATACTAATAATAATGAAACAAACGAAACGTGCAGAAAAATTACTCAGTGTTTTATCAGACTATGATAGTTGGGATAGCTGGATAATTCGTAATCCAGGACGTATGGCAAAAATGTTGGGCCTCTGTTCTGATGGCACGATAGCTATTGCAGAGTTAGCACCATCATTGGTTATTCTGCAGCAACTTCTTAGGAAGAATAATACACAGGGAAATTTGAAGAATAATATCATATCAACTACAAATGTAAGGAGAGTTCTCATGGGTGATGAGACAAATGAAGTCATCGTAAAAGGTGTGGAGAAATTGCTTGGTTTTCTTGAAGTAGGTGTAAAGGAAAAGAAAAAGAAAGATAAATTGGCAGCGTTAGTTAAAGCTTGGGAACGTTGTGGATTCTACAAGGATTTATTTATTCAAAAATTTTTGAATGAAAAAATCAATAACGAAAATAAAAAGAAAGCATTGGAGGTTTACAACGATCTTAAAGCTTTACAGGAAGCCTTAAAACAACTCAGAAAAGAGATAGAACATGATGATGAAAAAGGAATAGAAGAGGCAACGGACAAAGTACAAAAACTGGCTGACAAGATTTTAACAGGCTTAATGGCGTTATAGAAAACAATTTTAATTATGTGATCATAGACATCCTTTCACCATGATGGGTGTCTATGAATAGAGAAATTCCACAACACTTAAAATAACTTAACCTGTATAAACAATCACAGGATGCTGACTCTGTCTGTTGTAAAAGTGGTATAGAGAGGAGACGTTCAACAGGTAGTGTTCATTATTTTGGGTAGTGTTCATTATTTTGTGTCATTTCTTTAAAATCAAGACAATTGCCTTGTTAGCTTAGTAACTAACGTACATATACAAAGGACTTTCTCTATCACCCCATCCATTACATGCATTCTCACCAATTATGTTAACAGTTTTTCCCTGAGCTGCTGCCGAAAGCAACATTGAGTACATGGCCTTGCCTTTTTCTGTTTTTAGCGATAAAACCCAATCATCAGCAACAGTACTACATGCCGGTTTATTGTTATGAGTACCTACAGAAAACATAACTACATCTCCCGTATGCACCATTATATGTTTGACCTTTCCACTGGCATCCCCTGCAAAAGCAAAATTCGATGCAAAGAGATATATTGTTATTAGTAATGCAGTGATGATTTTCATTTAATTTTGCCCTCTATTAAACCGATATACCCACGAAAAGTAGGCACCCTATAATTATGCAAATTTTGGTTCATATTCTGCGTAAATAATTACTCATATTCTTTTTTCATAAAAAGAATATATTGTTTCAATAGCGGTTATTTTATACGAATAAATATTGAAACTTCGTCACATAACAGCCATATTCTATCCTAATTCAGACAAATCAAGCTAATAGAAATATCTATCAAAACTTAATCTATTGATTTTATAGATGTTAATATGACAATCGGTTGTGTTCTGCTTAGTAGAGACGAATTAGTAGTTGCTAAATGTAAAAAGGCAGATTCAAAAGAGATTCAAAAGAACGGGGGGTTCTATTAACAACATATAATATTTAACTGTGCATACACAGCTATACTCCATCTCTAGTTTAATAGCTTTGCTTGATACTTTGTTACCGTTATAATTTTTTTTAGTCATAAAATGCAATAAAAATAGCTTAATTGCTCATAATACTACTCATTTATTGACAAAACTTTAACAATCAAACAAATTAGCGATTAAACATAATAAACTGATTTTTAAGAGTATTTTTATTAAAATTTGATAAAAAATCACTAGGTTTTATACACAGCAGACTTTATCTAACAGAAGTTGTTGTTTATATTTGTTTTTTTTTGATACAAAACCGTTAAGAAATACTGTATACTTCCGCGCAATTTTCGCCCCTACTAACCGAGTAACATTATGGCAGACTTATCCAAGTACAGAAATATAGGTATTTTCGCGCATGTTGACGCAGGAAAAACCACGACTACAGAACGAATTTTAAAACTGACTGGTAAGATCCATAAGACTGGTGAAGTTCATGATGGTGCTGCTACCACTGACTTCATGGAACAAGAACAAGAGCGTGGTATTACTATTCAGTCTGCTGCCACGACTTGTTTCTGGAAAGATCACCGTATGAATATTATTGATACGCCGGGTCACGTTGACTTTACTATTGAAGTTTATCGTTCATTAAAAGTATTAGACGGTGGTGTGGGTGTATTTTGTGGTTCTGGTGGTGTTGAACCTCAATCTGAAACGAACTGGCGTTATGCTAACGATTCTGGCGTTGCTCGTGTCATTTTTGTAAACAAACTTGACCGTATGGGTGCAGATTTCTTACGTGTTGTTGGACAGGTTGAGAAAGTATTAGGTGCCAATCCTCTGGTTATGGTACTACCCATTGGTACAGAAGAAGATTTTGTTGGTCTGGTTGACCTACTAACACGCCAGGCTTACGTTTGGGATGATTCAGGATTACCTGAAAATTACGATGTTAAAGAAATTCCAGCGGATATGGTTGAGTTGGTTGAAGAATATCGTGAAAAACTGCTTGAAACTGCACTTGAGCAAAATGATGAATTGATGGAAGCTTATTTAGAAGGAGAAGAACCTTCAATTGATGACATAAAAGCTTGCGTCCGTAAAGGAACAATCGCGTTAGACTTCTTCCCTACATTTTGTGGTTCAGCCTTTAAGAATAAAGGCGTACAGATGGTGCTGGATGCTGTTGTTGATTATCTTCCTTGTCCTACAGAAGTTATTCCACAACCTTTGACTGATGAGGCTGGTGAAGAAACAGGTGAAGTTGCAACAGTTTCAACTGATGAAACCTTAAAAGCATTAGCATTCAAAATTATGGATGACAGATTTGGTGCTTTGACCTTTATTCGGATTTATTCTGGCGTTATGAATAGAGGCATGACCATTCTTAATTCTTTCACAGGAAAAACTGAACGGATTGGTCGTATGGTTGAAATGCATGCTGATGACAGGCTTGAAATTGATAGCGCTCAAGCGGGTGATATTATCGCTGTAGTTGGAATGAAGAATGTTCAAACAGGTCATACGCTTTGTGATCCTAAAAACCCTGTCACTCTTGAAGCCATGGTATTTCCTGAACCTGTTATTTCAATTGCAGTAACACCTAAAGACAAAGGTGGTTCTGAAAAAATGGGGATCGCAATTGGTAAAATGATTGCTGAAGATCCTTCATTTCATGTTGAGTCAGACGAAGAAACTGGCGATACCATTCTTAAAGGTATGGGTGAACTTCACCTTGACGTTAAAGTGGATATTCTAAGACGTACCTATGGTGTTGATTTGGAAATTGGGCAACCTCAGGTTGCTTATCGTGAAACTATTACGCAAATGGTTGAAGATTCTTACACTCATAAAAAACAGTCTGGTGGTTCTGGTCAGTTTGGTAAAATTGATTATCGCATCAAACCTGCAGAGGTTGGTTCAGGCTTCACTTTCACCTCTAGCGTTGTGGGTGGTAACGTACCTAAAGAATTCTTCCCTGCTGTTGAGAAAGGTTTCAAAGGCATGATGGAAACCGGTACATTAGCCGGCTTCCCAGTGCTTGATGTCGAAGTAGAACTTTATGATGGTGGTTTTCACCCTGTTGATTCATCTGCAGTAGCATTTGAAATTGCTGCAAAGGGTGCTTTCCGACAGTCTATTCCTAAGGCCGGTCCACAGTTACTTGAACCTATTATGAAAGTAGATGTATTCACTCCAGATGATCATGTTGGTGATGTAATTGGTGATTTGAATCGTCGTCGCGGTATGATCCAAGGTCAGGAAGCTGGAACAACTGGTGTTCGTATTAAAGCAGATTGTCCACTTGCAGAAATGTTTGGTTATATCGGTAGCTTACGTACAATGACTTCTGGTCGTGGCCAATTCTCTATGGAATTCTCACATTATGCACCTTGTCCGAATTCAGTGGCTGAATCTGTTATTGAAGCGGAAAAAGAAAAGAAAGCTAATAAAAAATAAACTTTGAGTTAAAGAACACTTATACCCGTGATACCTGGAAATGCGGGATTTCAGAGCTTCAGTGGGAATCCAGGTCAAGGCGTCGCTCGTAGAGAATGACTAGTCATTTTCAGGAGCGACAACGATGGACTGGTTTTCCACTGAAGCTCCCAGAGGGCAAG
>JBFFIY010000244.1:0-5518 GCA_041556195.1 Enterobacterales bacterium | reverse complement strand
AAATTCTTCACCGCCAAAGCGGCCTGCCACATCGCAATCACGAATGTGGCTTTTAATGATGGCTGAAAATACCTTCAGGACTTGATCGCCTGCGGTATGACCATAGTTATCGTTGATTTGTTTAAAGTGATCGAGATCCAGGATTAATAATGAAAGTGCATGATGGTAACGCTGTGCTCGGTGAATTTCTAATGCGAGTCGTTCATCAATATGTTGCCGTGTGTATAGCTGAGTCAGGTCATCGGTAATGGCACGTTTATACAACATTGTATTGTGTAAAGCGATACCCGTATGAGCTGCAAAGGTTGTTAAAAAAGGGATCTGGTGTAGATTGAAGTTATGGGATTGGCTTTGGCTATCAAGATAGATGACACCTATCACTTTTATATCTTGCTGTAGTGGGATCACAACGATACTACGTCCTCCACCCTTTTTTACATTATGTATGTCTTTCAAGGTTTTGTTTAGCTGGGTATCGCCAATGATAAGAATTTTATTTTGATCAAAACAACGTTGTACAAGAATTTTACTAAAACTTTGAGGCTTTTTCCCCTTATTAGACCAGGTTAGGTTTTCGAAGTTTCGTAAGGCTAATAATTCGGAGTTCTGATCCCTGGGATTGTTTAATACTACAAAACCACGTTCAGCGTTCAGTACTTTGCTGACAAGGTTTAAGGCTGTCTTGAGCAGTTCGGAAATCGTTAAACTTCGATTAAGTACATGGCTAATAGAATTGAGTATACGCTGTTCTTTTAACCTGCTCTCTTGTTCGGTTACAAGCTGAAATAGTTTTTCATCAATGGCTTTTATCAATTTATCATTGAGTGTGTTATCACCAAAATTTTCCTGTAAAAGTAATTGTAATTTGTCTCTGAAATTGTTCATTTCAGCCGAAAGTTTTATCTCCCGGTTAATTTGTTTTGGGTGAAAGCAGGTTTGTATAAGTTCTTGTGATTCATGTGTTCGGCGTAATTCATACCACATGCTCAAGTTTCCAAGGCGAATTTCACTGTCGGCAAGCAGTGTTTTGTTCTTACCGGCCTTTAAGCGAATATTCCCAACCCAGGTACCGTAACTCGAACCTATATCTTTAATTTGAAGTTGCTCTTCCTTCCAGGATAGTTCTAAGTGTTTACGTGAGACACTGTTATTGAGTACTTCTATAACAGCGAGAGGTGAGCGACCAATTGATATATTATCTTTCTCGGGCGATAACAATTCAGTGTGCAATTCGTTGTCAATATCTATCCAGGACAGATAGTGATTGATGTTTTGAGTCATAAACCTACTCTAGAGGGTGTTTTTAGAACTTTATTATAATGATATTTACTTAATTGATACCATTGTTTCATTGCTGTAACTACATATCCTGTATACAGTCGTATAAGGTAGCATGGCTTCCTCATGATAGCAAAGACCAGAAAAGGCTGAATTAAAGGCTGGTAGTTTTCCTCATACCCCTGATCAGAAATTAAAAACTTGCCAAGGCAAAGAGAGGAATTGGATTTTTAATGCTAAAAAGTCTTCCAAAACGACAGCTTAACTTCTGGTTTTCTACGGCGGCGAGCTATCTCGCTACCTTCAAATTCACCACCTCGGTCACTCACAAACAAAAAACGTGAACGGGTGAATTTACCCGTGTTAATGTTAGTTATATCCAGCTGAGTTTTTACACCGAAATAGCGGCTGGTTTCAACAAAAACACGTAATCTTCTATTGCCACTAAATTTTTGAATTTCATCAACAAAAAAATTGGTGTCGGTAAAATCTCCCCAATATTCTACTCCCCAGGCAAGTTTGTGTTTGACTATATCTTGCCGAAGTTTGAAGGTGAGCCAGTTAGGGGTATATCCATTGACAGTTCTTTTTCCACCAATGATTGGATCATTAAAACGGGAACCTTGATAGACATGAGAAAGTTCTAATAGTCCATCGGGTAACACATTATCGAGTGGCAGGTTAATATCAGTTTTAATGCCCCAAAATCTGGCATTACCTGCATTACCAATTCCCTGCCCACCTGTTGTTAAAATAATTTGCTCAAGTATATCCGAACGCCATTGGTGGAAAATTTTTACTTTCAAACTCCCACGATTGCTAAAACTCCAATCATAAGTTGCTGCAACTTCATCTGTTGTATCCGGTGCTAAAGCAGGGTTACCCGATGTGGTTCTATTGTCTGAGGCTTGAGAGCTTGCGGCAAAATCATTAAAATCCAATTGTCCAACACGACGTTCAGCTTCTATGGTTAACTGGCTATTTTTATTGTATTTATAGGTGGCTGATAATCGTGGCTTAACGAACTTATAGGTTTGTTGCTGTGCATTATTTCCTGAAACTTTTATTCTTGAGACTTCTCCTGTAATACCACCTTCCAGAGAAAGTTTTGGGCTCTTTTCATACACAAAAGTCGCAAAGGCCTCACTCCTTAATTCTTCAACAACTACATCATCTCCACTGAGTAGGATCTCCTCTCCATTTTGTATAAATTCAAGGCCACTGCTCAGTTTGTTTTTAGCAAATTCGATACCATATTCTGGTTTAAATTTGCTACCAGATATTTTGCCGTAAGTGGAACGCGTGATGAACTCGGTTTTCTTTGAATCCTGTACAAAATTACTATTGTTAATAACATCATTTACTAATTCTTCATTATGAAATTTATTTTCATAATGAAATTCGTTAAATGAACCAATTCCAAGAATATGCCACTTCCAATTATTTGAGGTTTGACTCCAATCAATACCCAACTCACCAGTATCTGAGCTATTTTTTTCATTTAACTCCCATAGTTGTTCAGGAACACTATCATCGGGAAAACGACCAATGAAAATATTTCGGTCAGTATCACCTTTCCATTTACTACGTCCAAAATGTGCATTAAGAGTCAGTGTACCATTGGCAATTTCCCTTGAGCCTTCACCATTAGCAAATAACCAGAGAGAGCGGTCATCAAATAGCTCGTAAGTGCCTGAGCTAAGCTGATCTTCTCCATCAAGATTTTCGATAGTTGCTGTTCTAAATCCTTTACTACTACCGCTATCGATATCAAAAGCCGTATTCCAATCACCCAGTGTAGTGGTAATAGTTGCTTCTAAATTGGGTTGTACATCTCCTCTGGGAGCTCTACGTAGCTTGAATGCTGAAGTGCCACTGGTGCCAGCTTTTTTTCGTACCACATTAGCCACTATTGATTGTCCAGCTGCTTCTCCGGCATTAATCCCTCCACGCAATATTTCAATACGTTCGACTTGAGAAGCTGGTATACGAATTAAAGCGCCTCTTAATCCTCCAGATTTAGAAGTTGGTCGAGCATTATCAATCAACACATTTCCTGCAGTACCTCCAAAACCACGAGCGTTGGAGCCTTGATCAAAGTTGAAACCTGGCAGCAGTTCAATCATTTCAAGAGAATTTTGAGGCAAATACTGATAAAAGAAATTTGGGGGATAAATACTTATTCCATCAGTATGATTAGTTTCCACAGAGATGGCATCCGCAACAATACCCTCATCTGCAAAAACTGAAGGGGCATTTATTATTAATAGCACAAGAAATAAAGTAGTGTAGGATGAAGTTTTATGTACAAATTTTTTTCGGTTTTTAATATTACGGCTTTTTATAAAAATCATATTTAAGTGTATCTTCCCTTTTTTGTTAATACGTTGTCCTGTACCGAAAATATTTAAATTTTGGCTGGAATATGTCGATAGAAAGACACTATAAATCCAGTTACAGTTTAAATTTCAAGGTGCTAAGGACATATATTCATATTTAATCCCTTAACTGAGCTAAATAGTTGTTAAGTGTAACGCATGAGATTATTTATCACCACTGTATTATTCTGACAATATGTTGATAGTCTAACTATGGCATATACCCTTGAATATTGAAAATGCTCACGGGTATATGCCTCTTTTAGTGCTATTCAATTCCTGAAATAGCTTTAATTTCCAGATAATCAGAAAATCCATGAGCACCCCATTCACGTCCATTCCCGGACTGTTTGTAACCGCCAAATGGAGTGTTCAGATCGCCAGACTGTCCGTTGATATTGATATTACCAGCTCTTATTTTTGAAGCAATGTTTTTGATTCTAATCATATTTTTACCCTGAATATAACCTGCTAATCCATAACTGGTATCGTTGGCGATCTCAATAGCTTCTTCATCACTGGTATAGGGTAGTATAGAAAGTACCGGGCCAAAAATTTCCTCTCGGGATATGGACATTTGGTTATTCACATGGCTGAAAACTGTGGGTTTTACAAAATACCCCTGTTCAAGATCTGTAGGTTTTCCTATTCCTCCACAAACCAGAGTTGCTCCCTCATCAATCCCCTTTTGGATTAAAGTTTGTACTTTGTCAAACTGTAGCTGGCTAACCAATGGCCCCATGGTGGTAGATTCATCTTCAGGATTTCCAACTTTTACCGTACTGGCAACCTGAGCTGCTATTTCGGCGGCCTGTTGCATTTTATCGGCAGGAACTAACATGCGAGTAGGGGCGCTACATGATTGTCCGGTATTGTTAAATACAGACAGAACGCCACGTTTTACAGCTTTTTCAAGATCTACATCATCTAAAATGATATTAGCGGATTTTCCACCAAGCTCTTGTGTTACACGTTTAACAGTAGGGGCAGCATTTTGTGCAACTAAAGAACCCGCTCTGGTTGAGCCGGTAAATGACATCATATCAACTAAAGGATGACCTGAGAGAATAGTTCCTACGCCAGGCCCATCTCCATTGACCAAATTAAATACACCAGCAGGGACTCCAGCTTTATCCAATATCTCAGCAAAAATATAAGCAGAAAAAGGTGCAATTTCAGAGGGTTTAAGAATAATGGTACAGCCTGTAGCGAGTGCAGGGGCAACTTTGCAACTGATCTGATTCATGGGCCAGTTCCAGGGGGTAATTAATCCACAAACTCCAATGGGTTCTTTGAAAATATGGCTATTGCCAATTTTTTCGTCAAACTGGAATGTTTTGAGTACATCTAAAGCGGTTTTAAGATGGCCTAAACCAGCGCCAGTTTGCCCTTTCATTGCCAGGGTTTTAGGTGCACCCATTTCCTCAGAAATAGCATCAGCGATATCATTGTAGCGAGTCTTGTATTCAGCGATGATATTTTCCAGTAGATCGATCCGCTCAGCTCTGGAAAAAAGACTGTAACTTGAAAAAGCGCGACTTGCAGCTGTGGCTGCAGCGTCCACATCTGCTCTGGAGCCCAGTGATATTTGCCCACAGACTTGTTCATTGGCTGGATTTATTACATCAAATAGGTTTTGTGTAACTGGATTAACCCACTGGCCATTGATATAAAATTGTTGGTAATTTCTCATTAGTTATTGTCCTTTAAAAAAATCAAAATGTAACTACTCAGCGTAATTCAGTAATATTCATTAACAAAAGCGGGTGATTTTCCTTCAAATATCATTTTCATAGCGTCACTTGAACTCACACCATGCTTTCGGCAGGTAGATAGATAACTGCGTACCCGACAAAATATTT
>JBFFIY010000243.1:0-5535 GCA_041556195.1 Enterobacterales bacterium | reverse complement strand
GACTGACACCTTTCAATTATTTGATGTATTTACTTGAAGAGTTGCCAAAGCAACCTGATGATCTTGAATATCTGATGCCTTGGAATGTTGATTTGAAATCTATTGTCTAATTGTCCAGGTGGTCTTTACTAGACGCTTACGCACTTTCTTCAGCAAAGCTACTAAAGCTAGCCAGTAGTGCTACTGTGATTAAACTTTTAAATTTCAAATTGAAGCTCATGGGTATTCCACTACTTTGTTAATTATCAGTACACAAATTGGTTAAGGCCAACTACTTAGCGTTCGTTTTTAAGTGAACTAAGAGTGCCGAAGGTAACAAGTCGTAATTTAATTACTTGACACTCTACTGACATTTAGTTGAATTCTGGCTAACGCTGAAATACCGCATAGCCACTATCAGATATAATTTTTTTTACGGAAGAACCATCTTTATCCATAACATAGATATCTTTTTCTTTGTCGTAATCCTTGACTGATGAAAATATTATTTTAGAACCGTCAGGAGACCAGGATGGATACCAATCATCAAGATCGTTGTTTGTTAATCTTTTTTGATTAGAACCGTCTATATTCATCACATAAATTTCATAGTTTCCATCTCTATCAGACATAAAAGCGATTTGCTTGCCATCAGGTGAAACATCAGGGTGCCATTCTTTAGCTGCATTATTTGTCAACTGAATTATGTTGCTGCCATCAGCATCTGCTATGCTTATCTCACTGTTTTTCTCTGTGAATTCAGAAGAAAAGATTATTCTTCCATCTGGTGTAAAATAAGGGGCACTGCCTTTTATTGATTTTAATTGAGCCATCCCACTACCATCTGAACTCATAACCCAAATTTCTGCCTGCCAATTTTTATCTATATCTTGATACTCTCTTGCAAAAGCAATTTTTTTTCCATCAGGAGACCATGCGGGCGCATTATCCCATTTATTTTTTGCATGAGTTAATCGTTTTCTATTGGTACCATCAATATTCATTGTATGAATAGACCAAGTCTTTTCTTCATCATATTTCGCATAAAAAGCAAACTGTTTTCCGTCAGGAGACCAAGCCAAGTAGCCACCTTTGGCATTTGTATTTTTAATACTTGATTTACCTTTTATATCACCTAAATAAATTTCCACATTACCTGTTTCCATTGAGTTATAAGCAATTGTATAGGTGTCTTCAGGCACTAGAGGGTCATCTTTAGCATGACTTCCGCTACTCATTATCAACAGAGAAAGTAGCAGAGATATTGAAGAGTAAATAGATTTCATAATTTCTTCCTTATTTCTTGTTAATAATCTTCCAGGCCAATTATGGCTTGGGTCTAAGATTCTGAATAATCTGAGTGCTCACCCAATACCTTTTACCTACGTAATTACGACTTCCATCTTCCTTTACTTTCCACTCACCCCTGGTAAAAAATAAATATTTTCCATCATGTGACACGCTAGGAGAACTTTCCTGCATGTCGGTATTTATGATTGCCCCCATATTCATTGCAGGTAACCAAGAGCCATCTTTCCGTTTAAAACTGATATAGAGATCTGCTTGTCCATACCCGTTTTCTCTTCTCACATCCCAAATTAAATAAGATTCATTTGGAGCAATATACGGGTGAGCAATGTATTTTCCCTTATTAATCTTGGTACTCATTTTTACTGGGGTTTCATGTTTTCCGTCTATAAGGCGAGAATAATGGATAGAACCATTTATCCCCCTGTCTTCTTTTTTATAAACAGCGAAATAATAGGTACCTCTAGATGACACCGACTTACCATGTGCTTGGTCTTTTAAGAAATCTCCCGGACTATTGAGTTCCGACCAACCTATTTCGGTTCGTTCCCTATACTCCTTCCCAAGGTACATCGTATTACCATCAGCAGAGAATTGTGGCCACTTTATATCGGTCTCAGATTCTTGACCCCACCGATTGTTTTCATATCGAATAACAAAAAATGCACGCTTTTTATATTTCCCGTGCTTCCTAGTGAAATAGAACTCCTTCATATCTGGAGAAAACGTACCCCAATCAAGCCTTCCTTCTGGAGATACAATTTTAGGATCAAAAAGCTTAGGATTTAAGCCCGGCGGTTCTTCGCCAAAATAGCGATCTCCTAAAAGATGTGAATTACTGTCTTTGGCACTTTCATCGGCAAAGCTACTAAAGCTAACTAGTAGCGCTACAGTGATTAAACTTTTAAACTTAAAATTGAAGATCATAGATATTCCTATTATTGGTTAACTATCAGTTCACAAATTGATTCAGGCCAACTTATTTAGCCTTCATTTTTTAAGTGAACTTAAAGTGCAGAGGGTAGCGAGCAAGCTGCTCCTGTTCGTTCTTAATGCGATTGTAAATGTTTTTTACTTTCTTCTTGTTATGATTAATGCAGTTCATTTTTTGGGCCTAAGTGCCTCAATAATTTGAGCATCTACCCAGAACATGTCTCCATTTGGGCCAACCCTATTATTATAGAAAAGATATTTACCATCTGGTGTTACATATCCTCCACGCTGTGAGGCACTTGTATTTATCTTATCTCCTAAGTTAATGGCAGTTCCCCAAGAACTGTCGTCCTGTCGAAAACTAACGTAGATATCACTACCACCATATCCGCCGTCTCTTTTACTATCCCACAATATATAGGACTCATCAGGTGCAATGAAGGGGTGGACGTTCTGCTTTCCGGTATTTATCTCTTTACTAAGTGGCTTTGGGGCTTCACGTTCACCATTTATCAGTCGAGAATATCTAAGAACAAAATTTCCATCTTTAGCGAATTCATCAAAAACATAAGTACCTTTGGAGGAAGTCGTAAGACGCATGATGTCGATGTCTTCAAACGCGGAACCAAGACTTTTTAAGTCTGACCATCCATCATCGGTTCGCTCCCTGTATTGGTTTGCAAAAAACATAGTTTTACCATCAGGAGAGATAGACCCACCCATCCCAGGTTCCACTTCTGACTTGTGCCATCGATTATTCTGGGATTTAAGAACAAAATGAGATACTTTTTTACTTTTGTTGTTTTTCCTAGAAAAGTAGAACTCTTTCATGTCGTGTGTGAAGACAGCGCCCCACTCATGATGCTCTGACGAAATAATACCAGGAGCGAAAACTTCGGGCGTTAAGCCTGGAGGTTTTTGCCCAATATAAGGGCCTACAGGGCCTAAAAACGTATCCTGACTATGACTTTTGCTATTCATCAATAGACCCGAAAGCAGCAGAATAACTGATATACAAATATGCTTCATAATTTATCCTTAGTTTATTTGAATTAACGGCTAACTTAACCCGCCCTATTTAAAAACCTTTCGTCTGTATAACTTTTAGACGACTTTGTTCTGACGACGATGAACAACTTATAAAGTACATACAACGCCGCATTCACCGGTCTATCCGGCGCAATGCTTTGTTAGCACTATTTGGTTAAGCTGGCTAAATCCGTTTCGAACTCAGCAAGCTGAGGTGCTGAGTTTCGTTTTGCCAGATCGACTGCTTTCTGATAGTAAGTTTTCGCCTCTTTAAGATCTCCCTTAGATTCGAAAACATGTCCTATTTGATTATAAGCAAGTGGTGAACTGGGTGATTTATCAATAATTGAATGATATATAACTATGGCTTCGTCAGGATTGTTATTTTCTAGGTAAAATTGGGCAAACCTACTAGCCCAAGATGACCTCTGCCGCTCAATAAATTTATCCGCTTTAAACTTGTCCATAAACATTTTAAATAATGAATAATTTTTTTCATCCATGGCTCGACGCACTAAATTCCATTGAGTACTATTCTTCTGATTGCTCGATTCACCATATTTTTTATCTCTTTCAAGGTAATATTCATTCACTTTTTCTAAGCCACCAAATTTTTTAAACATTTCGATACTTTTAAATTGGAGAGCAGGATAATTCAAGTAGTAAGCTTTAAGACCGTGATAAAGAGTGTCGTAGGGAGTCGAACGATGTTCCTCACCTTGTAATATCTGATATTTCCAATTAAAATCTTGTGGTGCGTTTTTTGTTAACAAAGCGGATAATTGATCACTTCCTTCTTTTACCATGCCTTCACTTTCACCAACAGCAAAATATAAAAATGTATCTAAATCCTGTTTATTTGCGATTGCTTTTGACATAGACTTTAATCTTTTGTCCTTTATTGGTAAATCAGGTGCATTTAGCGGAAAAGGACTTGCCGCTAAATAGGCATCAAATAAATTGGGTTTATCTAATAATGCTTGTATTGCAAAACCGCCGCCATATTCCCAACCAAAAAGTAACCGTTCTTTTGAAGTTCTATATTCTTTATCAATTAAAGGGATAACCTCATGCTCAAGAAACTCAAGAAATTGTGTAGTGTCTAGAAATAAACCGAACCTTCGCGGGTAACTATTTTTTATACCAACAACAATAAACTCTGGGGTGAGTTTAAACTGGGAAAATGATTGCAACAAACTAGCACCATATAAATAAAGCCTCTGTCCATCAAGAATATATAAGACGGGGTAATTTTTACTATTCGATACACTATAATTATCCGGTAGATATACCTGCAACTCTCTTTTTTCTGCCAATATTTTTGAGTGCATAATATAATTTACGCCCACTATATTATCTGTTTTAGTGTCATTTGATTGTGCCATATTAGAAGCGAACAAAAACAAAACCAATATAAAAAATGATATTCTAATTTTCATTATTTTCCTTTTATACTGTAGTGCTAACGCTTGATTGTATGGGTTGAGTGAAGCGAAGCCCTCATCACCTACCACTTGTTAAATTTTTTGACTTAATGTCTGCTTCAGATTTTTCAAGTAAACACATTAACCTGCTAATATTAGAGGCATTTACTTTTATTCGTGCAACTTCAAGAGTATCGCTAATGACATGGAAGTACTCGCCCCGTAGGACAAGATTTAGTGCTCCATCCTCTTCGACCATATACGCAGATACACCTTCGTAATGATATTTACCTGCTTCTTTTCCGGAAATACTTGCATCTATATTACCGTATGTTTTAACTGGCTTTTCTGAATCGTCAAAGACACTAGTTAATTTTTGCAAAAACGTCTTTGGTTGCTCCTCCTCTTTCAAAAAATCATCTGAAGGAATTCCTATCAATGGCATCCTTAAGCCTAACTTCTGAATAGATTCATTAATATTGACCAATTCAACTTTTAGCTCTTTTCTTAATCTATCAACCCTCTCTGGATATTTTTCAGAATCAACATTTTCGAGAACGTCAAGCAATTCGAAGTAGGTATATTTACTATAATCAGGTTCCATTGTGTCCTTTTAGAGATTTAATACGCTTGCAGAAGGCGCGCCGACTATTGGCGTCGCTCTTGCTGCGATTGTTAGACATTATTTTCTTCCACTTATACCCGTGACACCTGGAAATGCAGGTTTCAGCAAGTCAAGAAGCGTCCATATTCTAGGCTTGAAAGTGCAGTATTAGTTTTTCTAAATCCAGCTTTCATAACGAAGAAGATGGGCGCTTATTGGCTTACCCTTCGGGAGCTTCAGTGGAAAACCAGTCCTTCG
>JBFFIY010000242.1:0-5536 GCA_041556195.1 Enterobacterales bacterium | reverse complement strand
GGTAAGGGGCGTGAGCAGGATGCGGAAGCTTTGCCTACAGGACGTAGGTAAGGGGCGTGAGCAGGATGCGGAAGCTTTGCCTACAGGACGTAGGTAAGGGGCGTGAGCAGGATGCGGAAGCTTTGCTTACAGGACGTAAGTAAGGGGCGTGAGCAGGATGCGGAAGCTTCAAGCCTCGAATATGGACGCTTCTTGACTTGCTGAAACCTGCATTTCCAGGTATCACGGGTATATAATGATGGATTTAGGTTTTACTTGTAGTAATATTGAATGTTCAAACCATTTTTCAGTACAACTTAAACCATGCTAAACCTGTTTAACCGAAACAAAACATTATTAGATGAAGATATTATTGAATGGATTTTCAATTGTTATGCTTGGATATTTGAGCAATTTGATAAAAATGTATTTTTTAAAGAATCAAGTTTAGTTATTCCAGATAATAAGCACTTTCCCGGTAGTGGAACGTCTGCCGATGGTATGGCTAACTTGATACTTGACCAAGTTAAACAATATGCCGGTATGGCGCATTGGCCTTCGCATTTATATAATCTGGGTGATGCTAATTGCCAAATTCCTGAAAAACAGCCGATTCAAATAAATGGGGCTTTACGAGGCAAAAATGCGGTTGCTAATTTATCCCAAAATACGATACCAGGTAACAGCATCTCATTTACTTTTCATCCTCAGCAACTAAAAAGTCCAGAAGGCATAATCGCCCATTTTGCCCATGCTTTGTCCTATCACCTTGTAAGTACCTCAAATAAGCCACCACCAGGGGGGCAAAACTACTTGCCAATGGCTCGTGAGCTGACGGGAGTATTTATGGGATTTGGTTTAATGTTTGCTAATAGTGCAGTCGTCCAACGCAGTGGTGGTTGTGGTGGTTGTGGTGGTTGTGGTGGTGCACAATCACCTGTAAGACAGGTATTTATGAGTGAGGAAGAAATCAGCTATGCCTTGGCAGTTTTTTGTCAGCTAAAAGGTATTGAAAGCAATACAGCGGTCAAGCATTTAAAAAAACACCTTAGGGGATTTTTTAAGGCAGCCTATAAAGACTGTAAACAACGGATGGAAAATAACTCAGGTTTAAAATTATCGTTGTCAATTTCCTAATAAAGGAGTGGGAGTTCAGGTTCTGACCATCACAATGCGGACCTCACGAGTGACTTCTTGAGCGACTGCTGTTATCTTAAAGCGGACATTGGAAAGAGAATTGTTATAGCCTAAATTGGACAAAAAACTTAAATGAGCTTCAAAATTACCGATATAAACAGACAGTGAGAATTGCATGAAGTTAAAAAAATTAAAGGTCGAAAATTTTAAGCAATTTCAAAAACAAGAATTCGAATTTAATGACGATATCAACATAATTGTCGGAGATAATGAGAGCGGAAAAAGTACTATCCTAGAGGCTATAGAGGTATGTCTAAATTTTCTCTACAAAGGCAAGCCGCTAAATATGGAGTTATCAACTGACCTATTCAATAATCAATGTATCGTAAATTATCTTGCCAGCAACAAATCTCAGGATAAATTGCCTGAAATATTGCTCGAGGCCTTTTTGACTGGCAATCCGGAATTTAGCGGAGATAAAAATAGCGATAAGACAGATACGCAAGGCATTTTCGTTAAAATATATTTTGATACCGAGCTTACTGACTCTTATGAAGCTTTTATCGCTGAACCAGGTAAGGTAATAACACTGCCAGTTGAACTGTATAAAATCGATTGGTATAGCTTTTCTTGGAATCGTATCACGCACCACAACAAGAAAATAAGTTGTCTCTTTGTCGAACCAACCCGTTTACATCCTTCGTTTGGACGTGCAAAATATATTAATAACATTATCAACGCTGCACTTGAAAAAAATGCGCGTTCGACATTAAATCTAAATTATCGACAACTTAAATCCCGTTTTGATGATGAGCCAGATGTCATAGCTATCAACAAGAAGCTAGATGCCGATAACGAAATTACAGATAAGTCACTAAAGATAACGGCTGATATTGCTTCAACAAAAAGCTGGGAAAGTAATCTTCAGCTTGCGGTCGATGAGGTGTCTTTTGATCAGGTCGGTAAGGGAGAGCAAAACCAGATACAAATAAAACTTGCATTGCAGAACAAAGCAAAAGACGTTGATATCGTTATGTTGGAAGAACCGGAAAACCATCTTTCGCATATTAACCTTGTTAAGTTGATAGGTCATATCGAAAAAAAGAACATTGATAAGCAGATATTTCTGACTACCCATAGTTCATACGTATTAAATAAGCTAAGCATAGACAAACTTTGTCTCATGGCGGATGGTTACACAAAACTAAAAGACATTGACAAGAGAACTGTTAAGACTTTAAAACGACTTCCTGGCTATGACACATTGCGCGTTGTATTGGCACAAAAGCTTGTTCTGGTTGAAGGCCCTTCAGATGAATTACTTCTCAAGAAAATATATATCAATAAGCATGGTTGTTTGCCAGAGGAACATGGAATTGACATTATTGTTGTCCGAGGCATAGGCTTTAAAAATTATTTGAATATTGCAAAGCCACTTAATCATCCGGTGCGTGTTGTGAAAGATAATGACGGTAGCTATTTAAATAATATTACTGAATGGTCAAAACCCTATAATGATTGTAAGGGAATCGTTTGTTTTTCTTCCGAAGACGATAATCTTCATTCTTTGGAGCCTACATTAATTAGTGCCAATGGTACGGTAGTAGCGGAACTTGACCATTTGGCTAAGATCATGCTGTCTACACAAACTTATGAACTATACGATCAGAAAGGTAGCTTACCCGAAAAGAAGACTTATTTAAGGAGTTGGTTCGCTGGAGAAAAGGCTGGTGGCAAAAAAGTCGATTCTGCTATTCGTATATTCGACAGCAAGGAGAATATCAAGTACCCAGAATATCTAGTTAAGGCGATAGAGTTTGACACGTAGACTAGTATTAGCAAGTGCAGGAGCTGGCAAATCAAGGCTTATTGTTGAGCAAGCACTTGAAAGAGTGGAGCTTGGAGAAAAAGTCTTAATTCTGACATACACTGAAAATAACCAAGAGGAACTTGTAAAAAAATTCTGTACTCTCGTTGGTTTTGTTCCTTCTACAGTGACTATAAAAGGATGGTTCTCATTTCTGCTTGAAGACATGATTAGGCCTTATCAGTCATGTATCTTTTATGAGCGTATCCCGAGCATACATTTTAATTCCATAGATCCGCACAAGAAGAACGGAAGAAATATTCCAGGGCGAGCTGAAAAAATCGGTGCTAAATATAATTCGAAGCATTACTTAACCAGTGAAAAGGGAAAAGTCCATACAACATACATCTCCAAGTTAGCTGTTCGTGTAAATACTGAGTCTAAGGGAAAGGCTATTTCGCGACTATCAGGAATATATCAGACAATTTATATAGATGAAGTGCAGGACTTGATTGGATGGGATTTTGAAGTTATAAAATCATTATCTAAGTCGGATATAGGGCAGTTCTGTTGCGTTGGAGATTTTCGACAGACCTTGTATTCAACTCATTCAGCGGCGAAAAAGCCTAAAAGCAACGACGAAAAGTTAGCACGTTTTAGAGATATCGGGTTAGTGGTGGAACAACTCAATATAAGTTGGCGATGCATACAGAAAATCTGTGATTTTGCTGATTTGGTTCATAAAAATGAAGGTATATACGAACCTACTGAATCAAAACTGAAAAATATAGCCCCTAAATATACTGATCATCTTGGTGTGTTTATCGTAAGCTCAGACAAGGTGGGCGCATATATTGATAAATACAAGCCGACCATACTTAGAGCTAGCCGAAACTCCCAAAAAGATTTATGCGATGGTAGGGAGGTATATAATTTTGGTGTATCCAAAGGCATGGGATTTAAACGAATATTGATCTGTGCAACAGATAAGCACAAGAAATTTTTAACTGGCAAAGAGAATGTGTTTGAAAATGACCGTACAGACAGGGCTAGAAATGCGCTATATGTTGCAATTACAAGGGCTCGATTTAGCGTAGCATTTTTATATGACGGAGATGTAAACTTAGACGGCATAGAAGCTTGTCCTAGTCTAACAAGGGGATTCCTCAGCATCTGACCCTCTAGATTGCTCTTGATTGTGGATGTGATGTATGCAGTTTCTGCAGGACGCAGTTTGCACTAAATATTACAGGAGGCGTAGACTATGGTAAAACCCAGTGCACCCAAAAACGTTGCTATCTGACATCCGAGCGGCCATTTATTACTGTCACTGTACACAGATGGTCGCTGCTCTCTGTGATTTTCAGGGGGATCAAGCGAGCCTGCATATCCCATTAACGTCGCAATTCCAAAAATAATGGAAATAATGAACAATATCCATGCCCAAAAGAGCCAGTCTTTACCAGAGGCCTGATTAATAAATAAATCTTTAGTAAACGTTACGGTAAGCCCTATCATTACGGTGGATAGCGTTATCAGTTGCTTCACAAGTTCTGCGGCAAAATCGAAAGCTTTCTCTGGATAAAAATTTACATCTTGGATAGCCTCTCGGCTATTAACTTGAGGAGTGGGTGTTGATTGTCTCATGGCTCAACAAAAGGGCAGTCGTGGGCAAAATTTGATTAGAGCTGAATCAATGTGACAAACATCAACAGTTCGCTCCACGCCATCTGCACAGCTCTTCACTTCTTCTGCCAATATTTGTGTATTTGCGATAGCCTCTAGGCTGCGTGAATTTTTATCTTGACGTAATCTGACTGCACCTTTTGTAGTCAGCTCATCAAACTTATCACTAGCAGCCACAGAAACTTGATAATTAGACAAGACATCGTAGATTATCTCCAACATTTGACTTTTAGGATCGGAGGGCAGAAGAGTATCTACTTGAGGCATATTCAATTCCTTATGGATGTGGTGTGTTTTAAGTAAGCCTAGTCGAATGTGCTAAAATAGCAATTTATAATTGTATATATAACTAAAACCACCTTACTTGCAGCCTGAATTCATATAATAAGTGCAATTCCTCTAGTAAAAAATAGGGTATGATTATTTTGCTAGAAATAAACCCAAACCAAAGGAATTGCACCATGAAACATTACCAACATTTGAATAAAGAAGAAAGGTTTTATATTTGGAATGCGTTGAGAACCGGTAGCACACAGAAAGAAACAATGATGGGACACCCAACAGTTGAAAACTAAAAAATATCAAAAGCCTGACATAATAGGAAATCTGTCGGAATAGTTCATGTTTTACTTCATGATTTCTTTGAAAATGGAACTAGATAACTAAAATTTGAAACACTGTATTAAGGTCAGGGTGTCCTGGAAATTTCCTGGAAATTTCTTATTATTTATCTGCAAGGACTTTATATTTACTGGGTATAATAGGGTGTTAAGATTGGGGTGTATTGCAAATTAGAGATATATTTCAAGAGGTGGGTGTCCTATCTCAGAGGTTGGGGCATGGTGTTTCCTCCTGAAACGAGTGATTTACTATCCTTCTACTTGCTTAGACTAAAAAATCCAGGGTAGGTTGTCAAAAAAGAAATGG
>JBFFIY010000241.1:0-5612 GCA_041556195.1 Enterobacterales bacterium | reverse complement strand
AGATGATAAAAGAATACTTAGAGCATCACTTTGAAAAGAACCCAAATGATTACTTTGATGTGGAATAGTAAATCAACCGGCTTTGCCGGTCAAAAATGGACTTTCAGTCCTTAATGTTAACCCACCGTCTTTAGACGGTGGGTTGTTAAGTACCTAAAACATTAGTTGTGTTTTTTTTGGATGCCTTTGCGGCTTTTTTTTCTTTTGCTGTTAAAAGCGGTTTCTTTTTAGTGTTTTTTTTACTATCTTGTCCTTTACTCATGATTCTCTCCACTTATTGTAATGTCATAAACCTAAAGCCAGTTTGAGCCAACCTGAGGCCCCCCTGTGTCAGGATAGTTGTTACCAGTGACTTCCATTCAAACAGTCAAGTCAATGCGTAACAATACCAGTATGGCCCTATAGACGAACAATTGATAGAAATAGCTTATATTAAGCTGGAAGATTTGCAGGGCAATCCAACCTCAATGGAACGATTAAAACATTAGTTATCTGATTCCATTTAAAAACTCTTCTTAATTTAAATATGAACTATTCCGACATAAACATGAACTATTCCGACATAAACATGAACTATTCTGACATAAATATGAGCTATTCTGATATAAATGTGGGCTATTCTGACAAAAAACTTTCTGCTTGTAAGATTTTGATATTTTTTATGTTGGATTTAAATAAATAGATGAGAGTAGGGTGTCCTACAAACCCATACTGCTACAAATCCATAACTCATTCTAAAATATAGATTTATTTCTGTAAATTAAGGGGGAGGTTATATTCATCTAATAATGTTGAATTATCTTCTTGTTGAATAAAACTTGAATAACAATGTTATTTATTGATATTATTTGCAATTATTTGCAATTATTTGCAATTATTTGCATTTATTTGTTAATATTTTATATGGTATGGAAAGGAAGTTGAATGATTTATAGGTTAATTTTAACATTATGTGCGTGCTGTGAGTTATTGAACTTTCAAGTTGCCCATGCAACATCATCTGAAATTGTTGATGCAGTTCATAAAACAGCTTCAAAAATATCAACAGAACACATACCACAATCTGATACAGTCATTCATTTCACCCTACACAAGGGAGCCTTAAAACAAAATCTACAGCGCTTGTTAGATGAACATAGTGAGCAACATATATTTTGGGAAGTTAGCGAGCATCATAAAATTGCTATTGATGTTGAAGTAACGGCTTTCAATATATACCAACTGGTCAATGAAATTATTAGCCCTTACAAGCAACCATCCCAGATCAAAGCCAAATTCTACGGTAATAAGATTGTCCGTTTTTATTATGATGACTCTGATAGCTTGATGAAGTTAACACGATAAGAGAGTCATTTTTATGAAACAATTAATTTATCTGATTCTATCAGCACTCATTCTTGCTGGGTGCGCCAACCAGCGAAGTTTTCAGCGGGCTAAGACCGATATTGAACTCCTTCAACGGGAGACGTCCGAGCACTGGAAAGCCTCAGATGATCACCCTTATGTTGAAATTACCAGTGAATTTTATGTTGAACCCTTACTGCTTGAGGATGCAGACAAACCTGAATGGTGGTTTAATGATGTGCCATCACTCAGAGTTAAACAATTATCCTTCAAAGAAGTGTTATCACAGCTCACAGAAGAATATGGTGTCAGTGTTAGTTACCATTCTGATGTAAATACCTCATCATTTGTCACTCTCCAACATTCGGGAACTCTGGGCGATTTAATTCAAAAATTAAGTATTGCCAGCGGTTATAGTTTTGAGCTCAATAATGGTACCGTCTTTTGGAAGAAATATACCACCCGCATTTTTGATATCAGTTTTCTGCCAGGTGCAACCAGTTATAGTGTAGGACGGGGAGGTAGTGATCAGGCTCAATCTCAGCAGGCACAGTCCCAGCAAGCTCAATCCCAGGGGGTAGGAGGTTTATCTTCCTCTGGCGCATCAGCTTTACAGTCATTACGACCTCAGTTTATTTCCCAGGAAGGAAAAGAGTTTTCTAACATGCAGGCTAATTTGAGCGTATGGCAAGATTTGTCTACAACGTTAGCAGCGATCAAAAGTCCTCAAGGCCAGGTTACTGTTTCTCAAGCAAGTACAGCTGTTTATGTACGCGATTTACCGGAGCGCGTTCGTGCTATTAACGATTACATCGTGAGTTTGAATGAACAGCTTACACGGCAAATAGCCATTGATGTGCAAATCATAGAAGTTCGCATGAACAAGGGATTTGATTACGGCCTTAATTGGAATTTGATCAAAAAATCAATGGGGGGTGACGGCCTGGTGTCATTTCTCAGCGATTTTTCACAGAACCAGCTAACGAATACAGCTCCGGCCCTGCTATCCTATGATGTCCTTTCCAATACTTCAGATTATGCAGGGAGTTCATTATTTTTTAATGCATTAGAAGAGCAAGGGCAAGTGAGTGTTGTGACTTCTCCAAGAGTAGTGACACTGAACAACCAAATCGCTGAAATTGCCATTACCGATCAACAAACCTACCTGGCGGCCTCAACTACACGCTCCACCATTAATGTTGGTACAGATACAACTTTGATTCCAGGAATTGTGACCACTGGCCTGAAATTATTCATTTTGCCAAAAATCTCAGGAGAGCAGGTTCTTCTGCAAATTAGCGGCAACCTGTCCAGTTTGATCAGTATCGATAGAGTTGAATCCAATAACTCTGTGATTGAAACCCCCAGCCTTAATGATAAACGTTTCTTTCAGAGAGCCGTGGTGCCTATGGCTCAAACTCTGATGTTGGCAGGCCTGCGTAATGTGCGTAAGGAGACAAGAAAAAGTGGTCTGTTCGGGCAGGAATGGCTTGGCGGAAGCAAAGGTCTTTCGCATCAGGTAAGCGAAGTGATTGTCTTAATTACACCGCATATGATCAGGAACGGGAAGAATTAATGCCCATTTTCTCATCACATTCAATTCAGTTTGATAATAAAATTATACCGCTAATTTTTTTGTTATGGTTAAAAAACAGTAACTTTTGGCTGACTTTAGCTTTCGTCTTGTTGTTACCAGTGATCGTCACAAGGATATGGCTATGGGAAGCTCCTTCACCACCAATAGACACATTTCTTGAATTACGCCAAACCCTTACAGTTACGGGCGTGAATGCCAAACAACGTTTTGATGGTTTATATAATAATTTGACGCGGCTTGAATCAATCACAGGATGGCGTGGTACCACTGTCAAATTACTGGCCGATGACATCATGGTGGCACTTGAAAGAACCAACGGTAGTATTAAACAACTCAAAGAGTGGGCTGCAGAAAATGGTTTTATTCATCGGGTGGATCAAAGCAGTGTTGTGCTGCTTTCCCGGACACCGAATATGCCTGTACTTGCAGAAGACGTGTTAATGGATGTTGGTGATGTTACAGGTTATCTGGCTGATGCACTGTACAAATTTTTACCGGAAATGGATCTCATGGTGAATGAAGAAATATCACATGGGAGTTATCTTGAAAGGCGCATAACTGTGGCTTTGAAAAATCATAGTCGGAATGACCTGGTAGATCTGGGTACTGTTATAGAGGGACTACCTGTGAGTTTTGTTGATGGTGAACTTAATTTGGACGAAGGTTTAATAACCGGTGAGTTACACCTTATTATTTTAGGAGAGTAGCAAAGATGAAATCAGAACAACCAGAACCTTTTGGCCAGCAAGAAAAGGTCAAAGGGCAAAATTTTTGGTTGAAATTCGGCTTTTTTAGTAGCCTTTTGCTGGCTGTAAGTGCCATCGTTTTTGCCATGAAAATGACTGATCTCTCAAAGACTAATATGTTGATGGCCAATGTTGAACAGCCACTGCCACCTCCACCGAAACGTGCTGAAGTTCCTACGTTGGATGAGATACAACTGGCAGCCAAGGTTATATCCAATGCTGTCGATCAACCAGAAGCTATGCAACATATACAGTTGGTTTATTCACTACGAAATCAACAACATCTGACTAAATTAGCTCAACTACAGGCAGAGCAAGCAAGATCACAAGCTGATATTGCCCGTGCCAGAGCTGAACAACAAAAATTGGTTCAGGATCAAGATCAGGGGCAGAAGAATGACGTTGTTGTTCCTAATGTACCCGATCCACTAGAGCAATTGCGTTTATCATCCATTGTGGCGAAAAAAGATGGAACCTACAAGGCCATCGTTATTCAAAACGGGCGTCGCCAAACGGTGCGTCAGGGTGACACTCTGGGGGAAGATATAAGAGTAGACACTTTAACTTACGACAGAATTACGTTCAGCAGGCGAGGTAAAAAGAAAAATTTATATTTAGATTGAATAAAAACCATAGACTGATCAGTGACTGATCAGAACTATAACAATAATAAAAGGAGTGATTTTATGACATTGACCTACCACAAACTCAACTCGGTATTGATGTTCTGTACTATAACTATCTTGAGCCTTAATTTACAGAGTGCTCTGGCCGGACCAAATAATATTAAGAAAGGACTTCCTGATGCAACTCCTGCAAGTACTTCCACACAGCAGTCTTCTGTAGTTGGAGGAAGCCTGGAAATAGACACTAATCTACAGGCCATCCAATTAGCTGCTAATGTATTTTTTCAAAAACAAGGGGTCTGGCCTGCCAATATACAGGTTTTAAAGGACAACGGATTTTATCTGGGGCCAATGAAAAATATACTTGGACTTGCTTATCAGCTCCAACCAGGGATCGATGGTAAAACAATCACAGTTATATCAACAGATTTAAAGCAGCCAAATTTAACGACAACTGGTGTTCTGAGTTCCTCAGCATCTGGCACACAATCTGGAGGCGTTGGTATTCTGATGGCACCGATCACTCCTCCTGATAATGGTGGTGGTGCAGGCGGAGGTGCTGGTGGTGGTGGACAACCTCAAAATCTGAGCCGTGTTGATACTGGTAATCCTGTTGACAATATGATGGAAACCAATATTGATATGGGGGGATTTAATTTAAATAATACTGGGACAGTTAATGCGGTTGATTTAAATGCAACAGGCACTACCTCAACAGCAACTCTTGATGTTACGGGAACGCTGGATGTGACGGGGAACAGTACTTTGGGAGTGACAAACACGGGTGCACTTACTGCAGATTCAGCCGATGTTACAGACAATGTCACGGTAGGTGGAACTTTAGATGTTACCAATGCAACCACTCTCAATGGTGCAACCGCCATTAATAATTCATTGGATGTAACAGGTACCAGTACTTTAGGGGTGACCAATACCGGTGCATTAACGGCAGATTCTGCTAATGTCACTGGAACGTTGGATGTTACGGGTACCAGCACTTTAGGCGTGACCAATACTGATGCACTTACAGCCGCTTCAGCCGATGTTACAGGTAGTGCCACCGTTGGTGGCATTTTAGATGTTACCGGTGCAGCTACT
The DNA here is from genome assembly GCA_041556195.1 of Enterobacterales bacterium. Classification (GTDB taxonomy): domain Bacteria; phylum Pseudomonadota; class Gammaproteobacteria; order Enterobacterales; genus 21-14-all-40-8. The sequence goes on along the minus strand of JBFFIY010000241.1, from coordinate 201 downwards.
CTCAATGGTGCAACCGCCATTAATAATTCATTGGATGTCACAGGTACCAGTACTTTAGGGGTGACCAATACCGGTGCATTAACGGCAGATTCTGCTAATGTCACTGGAACATTGGATGTTACGGGAACCAGTACCTTAGGCGTGACCAATACCGATGCACTTACAGCCGCTTCAGCGGATGTTACTGGTAACACCACGGTT
>JBFFIY010000240.1:0-5659 GCA_041556195.1 Enterobacterales bacterium | reverse complement strand
GGATGCCAAAAGAAGCTTGGAAAAGAGGCGCTGTTGAAGTACAGGTTCCACTTTCTGAAATAGCAAAAAAACTTATTGATACTGCAATTGAAATAAATAAGAAATGAAATATTTTGAGGTATCACGGATATAGAGCAAATCATTGGAGAATAAAATGGCAAAAAAAATATTATTTGTAGACGACTCGGCTTCAATGAGACAGGTTCTACAACTTTCAATGAAAGGTGCTGGATATGAAGTAGAGACAGCAACAGATGGGAAGCTGGGTTTAGAAATGACATTGAAACAAAGATATGATGCTATTGTTTCAGATGTCAATATGCCAAATATGAATGGGATAGAAATGCTCAAGAATATTAAAGCAGGAACTCTCAATAAATTCACCCCAGTAGTCATGTTAACTACTGAATCAGGAGATGATATGAAACAACAGGGAAAAGCCGCCGGGGCAAAGGTTTGGATCGTTAAACCATTCAAGCCTGAACAGTTATTGATGGTATTGAAAAAATTAATCGGTTAACCAGTAAACTATGAAGAGTTAAAATTATCTGGCTATGAATACTGAACTTATCAATGCTAACTACGAAAAAGATGCCAAGCCTTATTGGGATCACCGTTTTCAACGCCGTGCAATAAAGCTATTACCTGGTGATTTTTATGCAACCAATCAAGATGAAGTAATTGTAACTGTATTGGGGTCATGTATATCTGTTTGTTTATTTGACACTGTCATTAAGGCTGGCGGTATGAATCACTTTATGTTACCTAAAAGCAAAGCTGCATCAGAAAGCAGCACATCCTCACTAGTCATGCAGGATAGTCAAATAGCCAGATATGGCAACGTAGCCATGGAGTTGTTAATAAATGAGCTAATCAAGCTGGGGGGAAGCCGGATGAATATGGTTGCAAAGATATTTGGTGGCGGACAAGTGACTAGTTCAAGTATTGATGTTGGAATGAAAAATATTGAGTTTGCCAGGGAGTACCTTAAATTGGAAGATATGCCTGTCATAAAAAGCGATGTTGGCGGGTTAAATCCTAGAAAAATCTATTATATTCCGTTGTTGAATGAAGTGTATGTCAAGCTTATTCAAAGAATAAATAACAATACAATATTCTCACGAGAACGAGATTATGAACTACAATTAGAGTCAAAGACAACTGATGATAATATCTTTTTTTTAGAAGGCAATGATTAACATGAAAAACTCTCTGGAAAGAAATGGAAATGATATTAATAACGAACCACCAAACCCTTTAGTCATTGGCCGATATTTTATCATTATTTTCATCCTGGCTATTATAGGATTATTGACCCACTTTATTGGATGGAACTCTTATTGGTTGACTATAAGTTTATTGCTGTTAATCGTAATAGGTACTGTAGTGGGCTGGATAAAAACAACTAAACAAATACAACAAATTGAGGAAATCGAAAATCAATTTTCCAGCACTAACGCAGTAGATTACGAAAAAATATTAGATGAAGCAGATACTCAGATTAAGCTGCAGTACATACAACTACAAGAAGAAGTTGAACGACTGCAAGGTATTCAGTCTGGGGCTATAGGAGAGTTAGTTCAAAGTTTTAATGGTATGAGGGAACAATCAAATAATCAGTTAGATATGGTAAATGAATTAGTTCAATTATTGACATCACAGGAGCAAGACGAAGATAAACGCAGTTTTAGAAAGGAGGCGACAGATTTAATTGAGATGTTTGTTGAAAGTATAAAATCAATGAGTTCTGGCAGTATGTTATTAGTAGATGCAATGAATTCAATGAATGAAAATATTAATAAAGTACAAACATTATTAGGTGAAATAGATGGAATTAGCTCCCAGACAAACTTATTAGCTTTAAATGCGGCAATTGAGGCTGCGAGAGCAGGTGAAGCTGGTCGAGGTTTCGCAGTGGTAGCGGATGAAGTAAGAGCATTATCAGGTAGAAGTTCAGATTTTAGTAATCAAATCAGGTCAAATTATCAACAGATGTTATCCACCATGAATGAGGCGAAAGAAACGGTGGGTACATTAGCATCAAATGATATGACGTTAACAATGACGTCAAGGGATCGCATGGATGTTTTGATGAATGATATGGAGCAACAAAAAGCAGTGATGACAGAAAAAACTGAAAGTATATCATCGATTTCTACTGAAATTAATCAGAGTGTAGACCAGGCCTTATTGGGGCTACAGTTTGAAGATCTGACAAAACAATTATTGGAACACATGAATTCAAGAATTGAAGTCATAAAAAGCTTTACTCTGGCGACAACCTTGTTAAGACATGATTTCAGCATGGCAAAGAGAGTAGAACTGGATGACTCTATTGAACAACATGCCGAAAAACTACTAGAGGCAATGGATGTAGCAAAAACTTTATCAGAAGAAACAATTAATAATCCAGTTAAGCAAAATAGTATGGATGATGGTGATGTGGATTTTTTTTAGGATATCAATAGAGTGAATAATACATGAAGACTATATTGCTGGTTGATGATGAGTTGTCAGTTAGAGAAGTGCTTAAAGAAATGCTGAATAATAAAAACTATCAGGTTGAAACTGCAGCCAGTGGTAAACAGGCGCTCATTAAATTAGATAAATGTCCGGTAGATCTAGTAGTAACGGATATTGTTATGGCAGATGAAAATGGTATTGATTTAATTATGAAAATGAAAACAGATTATCCTCATATACCCGTTGTTGCAATTTCAGGCGGTGGCGGGATAGAAGGGAGATTTAATTATTTAGAAATTGCAAAACTGGTTGGTGCAAAAGAAATATTAAAAAAACCGTTTTCAGCACATGAATTAAGAGAAGCAGTAGAAGCAGAATTAAAAGAGTAGAGGTTGTTTTTTAATATACAAAGAGAAAATCTATGGAAAGAAAACCATCTAAGAGTAGTCCGGAAAATTTTCCGTTAGAGTTGTTTTTTTCAGCACTGAATGCAGCTGTAGATGCTATTGTCATAACTGATATAGATTCAAGAATTCTATGGGTAAATAACTCTTTTAAAGAATTGACTGGATATTCCTATAGCGAGGTCGTTGGAAAAAGACCATCCATCCTGAAGTCAGGTGTGCATAATGATGAATTTTATAAGTCTTTATGGGGAACAATAAATTCAGGGAAAACCTGGCAGGGAGAAATGTGGAATAAAAAGAAAAACAAAAGTCGGTATTTAGAAGAACAAACAATTACACCAGTTAAAGATGAAAATGATATTGTGACACATTTTATAGCCATAAAAAGAGATGTTACGGAAAAAAAACAAATACAAAAACAGTTGCAACATAGCCAGAAAATGGAAGACATAGGGCGTATGACAGGAGGGATTAGTCATAACTTTAATAATAAACTTGCTTCTATTTTAGGCTATACGGAAATAATAGCTGAAAAGTTACATGAGCTGCCCGAGCTGCCCGCACTACAAAAAAACACGCTCATAAAATACAACAAAAGGGTTTTTGATGCAGGTATTTCTGCAAAGCAGTTAGTAGAACAACTGAAAACATTTTGCAGAGAAAAAGCAGGAGAGTTTCATCAAATATCTATAAAAGAAAACGTTCATGAAATATTAACCTTTGCTAAAGCTGCTTTACCCTCAACGATTGAGATTTTTGAAGACATTGAAAATGATCTTCCTTCCATTGAAAGTGATACATCACTATTGCATCAACTCGTTATGGCACTAATTACCAATGCGGTAACCTCCATGAAATCAGGTGGTAAGCTAACTTTAAATGTTAGCCGTCAAGAAATTAAAAATCAGTATTGCAATAGCTGTAATTCCATTTTGGAGGGTGATTATATTCAGTTAAGTGTTTCTGATACCGGCATTGGTATACCTCCAGAGAACTTTCCAAAATTGTTTCTACCATTTTTTACTACCAATCAAATGGAAGGTAAAACTGGAATGGGGTTATCTGTGTTACATGGCTTAATTCATGAACAACATGGGCATGTTACTGTGAAAAGTGAACTTAATAAGGGAAGTACCTTCAGTTTGTTATTTCGTTATTCGAACAATGTTGATTTGTCATCAGAAAAGCAAAACAAAGACAATGCGGAATTGACTGAAGAACCTGCTGAAAAACATATTCTTGTTGTTGATGATAACCCTGTTGTCATTGAGTTATTGAGGAGTATACTGGTTAATGAGAAATATAAATTATCAACAGCGATAAATGGACAAGAGGCCCTTAAGATATTTATGGATGAACCGACCGATTTTAACCTGATTCTGACTGACCAAACAATGCCGGAATTTACGGGTGTTGAATTAGCAAAAGTGATTAAAACAATATCAAAAGAGGTGCCTATTATTCTAATGAGTGGTTATAAAGAAAGTGATATTGAGCTTACCTCTGAAGAACGAAGCTTATTTTATGGTTTTATTGAAAAGCCCTTTAAAATAAAAGATCTAATGAATTGTGTTTTAGAAATTATGGAAACGTAAATTGTTGAATAAAATAGTATGAATTCTTAAGGAGTATGGAGAAAGTTAAGTTATACAGCATATATCCCTAAGCATTCATTATGCCTGTTTAAGGGTATAGGTTAACAGTTTTAAATTAGTTAATAAATAAGATGAAAATTAATGAATGAATATTTTTTGACACCTCTAATTATTTTTACCCTGACAATCTATATCGGCTATAAAGCCTATTGTAAGGTAAAAAATGATAGAGCACGCCTGCTTTTTGGGTTAAGGGGTACTAAAGCTGCTTTATGGGATTGGAATGTTATTACAGATGAAATTTTTTTAAGTAGTCGTTGGGCCGAAATGCTTGGTGTAGGAAACGAGGACATACATGCTCATTCTATAGATTTCAGGCAGCATTTTTTTGAGGAGGACCGTGTTTTAATCAACAAAATTATGGATGATCATTTTGCAGGGAATTCCGATATTTTCGAAATTGAACATCGAATGTTGCATAAAGATGGCCATATTGTCTGGGTACAGAATCGAGGAAAAATCTCTGAATACGATAAACATGGTAAACCTGAAAGAGTGGTTGGTACATTTATTGATATTACTGAGAGAAAGATATTAGAAGAAAAACTCAAAACATCTGAAAGACGAATAAGTTATCATAGAGAGAATTCCCCTTTAGCCATTATTGAATGGAATAGTCACTACGAAATCGTCTTCTGGAATGGTGCAGCCGAAAAATTATTTCAATATACTTCAAGTGAGGTTAATGAAGGTTGCTTTGTTAATTTAATACTATCGGAAGAATTCAAAGATAAAACGTTAGTAATTTTTGCAAAACTTTTTGAAAGTGGAAAACCCAATTCTGTGATCATCAATGGACGTAACAAACAAGGTTGTGAGTTGATATGTGAATGGAATAATACCCCTTTGTTAGATGACAATAATCAGGTGTTAACAGTAACTTCAATTATAGAAGATCTTACTGATACTGTTCAAAAGTCTAAACAGGCACATGATTTATCTAAACAGTTATTAATACTAAATGAAGCACAACAAAAATGCTCGAACATATCATTTGGTGAGTTCTCAGATTACTTAGAACATGTTTTCTCTATATTGAAGGAAGAACTGGGGATCTCCAGTACTAGAGTATGGATGTTGAATTCTGACACAAATGATTATGATTGTATTGAAGTTCGGGTTTGTAGTGAAGAT
>JBFFIY010000239.1:0-5669 GCA_041556195.1 Enterobacterales bacterium | reverse complement strand
GCTGGTGGTTTATATCTAAGAGCCATCAGGAAAAGATGAATTATTCAAGATTAAAACACTCGCAACTATTGACAGCGAGGGAGTGACCATATATGTCCTATAAACTCGTTCTGTGTAAAGATAATGATTCAGGTTTTGAAAAGTACTTGAGTATGAAGCCCAGCTCCCATGGATAAAGCATCTGATAAGGCACACTACAGGAAAATTTACTAAAACCCGGAGTGCCCGTAATTTGACATTGTGGTTTAAAATTTTGCTGCTTCATAAATATGGTACAATCTGCGCAATATATTTACATCATATTGAAATTATTTATGAACAAACTGTTGTGCCTCAGCTTTTTGATTTTCAGCCATTCTGCATTTTCTGCTGTAGAACTTCCTCAAGAAGATTATGACCAGTGTCTTTTAAAGCAATTGGATACTGCTGACGATAATGTCACTGTTGCTGAGATTAAAACCGCTTGTGAGAAGAGTAGCAATCTTGCCTTTTTTAAACCGAGCAAAGATTTATTTGCTGATAATAATAAGTCAAAGTCATCGGTGGATGATGATAAAACAGCAAAAGCAGACCGTGGAACTGTAAAAAAAGATTCAGAACTTGTTAAAAAACGATTAAGACAAGAATACAGAACTCGTCAGAATCGTTTTGCAATATTGCCTCACAAGCCTAATTATATTTTGCCATTTACTTTTAACAATAATCCAGACAAAAACAGTTTTGACTTGGATGGTGATGAGCGTGAAGTTGATAATGTTGAGATCAAGTTCCAGATAAGTTTCAAAACACCATTCTGGGAAAAACCGTTTGGTGACAACAGCGCGTTATTTTTTGCCTATACGGGTCAATCTTACTGGCAGGCATACAATTCGGATGTTTCAAGCCCATTTCGTGAAACTAATCATCAACCTGAAATATTTGCTGCCTGGGCTACCGATTGGAGATTATCAGGGTGGCAAATACCCGCTTTCTCTTTTGGTTTCGAGCATCAATCTAACGGCCGTAGTGGACTAAATTCAAGAAGCTGGAATCGAGTGTATACTGAGTGGATATTAGAAAAAGATCGTTGGGTTGTAGCTTTTAAACCCTGGTGGCGTATTCCCGAAAATGAAAAAAGCAGTCCAACAGATCCTGAAGGGGATGATAATCCTGATATCGACGATTTCCTGGGATATTTTGAACTACAAACTCGTTATCAATGGAAGGATAATAACTTTGGCATTATGATGCGCAACAATTTACGCCAAGATAACAAAGGTGCGATACAATTTGATTGGACTTTCCCACTTGATGCTAAAGGTAAGTTGCGAGGTTATTTACAGTATTTTAATGGTTATGGTGAAAGCTTAATTGATTACAATCGGCGAATTAACCGCTTAGGCGTGGGGTTCGTGTTAACTGATTGGTTATAAAATTCAATATGCCTTTAAAAACACAAATTCATCCCAAAGTATGTACCGGATGAAAAAAATATAACTTACCAAACCAATATCCATCTCGCTATTGGGTTTACCCTGTTGAGCTGGAGCATTAAAACCTTTGAAGTGCTATTTGGCTGGAACTTGCATCGGCTGGGAGTGTATCCCCAAACAATGAGTGGATTGATGGGGATCATCACCGCGCCACTCATTCATGGCTCATGGCAACATCTGATTAGTAATATCCTCCCTTTAATTCTCCTGGATGGTTTCCTCAATTACGGTTATCCCAAATCCCACCGCTGAGTAATACAAAGAGTAATACAAAGGACACACGCTCTATAAAAAGCTAAGCAATAAATTGGACTTCAATGACAGATTTTTTTATTTGAAAATGTTTTAATTGAAAAGTTAAAATTTGAATTGTTTTGAGTGAAGTAAAAAATTCAAGGCGAGTAACTAGGGTAGCGTCTGTCCTGTAAGTCTGGTTATACTTTCAGATAATTCCCATGGCTTTCAATTATTTTTTGATAAAGTTTTGCGCTTTCTTTGGGTGTTCGTTTTAAGGTTTCATAGTTTATATGTACCAGTCCAAAACGTTTTGAATAACCGTGAGCCCATTCAAGGTTATCCATTAATGACCATGCATAATAGCCTCGAATATCGCAACCTTTCTGTATTGCATCATGCACGGCGAGAATATGTGAACAAAGATAGCTTTGACGAAGGGGGTCGTCGACTTTGTCATTTTCTGCGCAAGGAGCATCATAAAAAGCGGATCCATTTTCGGTGATGTAAACGGGGGGATTGTTATAGCGATCTTTAACCCAGGTAAGTATATCTGTGAATGCTTTGGGACACACTTCCCAACCGGTTTCGGTATAGGTTGATTGGGGTTGTCGCACAGTCTCTGCTTCCAGCAGCCAGTTATCGGGTGCATTGCGTGTAACGCTACGTGTATAGTAATTAATACCAATGAAGTCTAGAGGTTGTTTTAATTGAATTAATTCTTCTTGCGGCCAGTTGGGCCAGGCTTCACCAAAAATATCCACCATCTCTGGCGGATACTTGCCCAACAATGCTGCATCCAGGTATTGACGATTCATATAAGCGTCTGTCCTTTGGGTGGCTGCCAGATCTTCTGTTTTTTGGGATGCAGGATATTTAGGTTCTAAATTAACTACTAAACCAATTTCGTGTTTGCCAACATTGCGATAGCGGCGCACGGCTTCTGCGTTTGCGTGCATAAGATTGTGACTAACAATTGCAGCCTCGTGATGGTTATTGTGACCGGGGGCGTGAATGCCATGCAGGTAACCACAGTCTGTAATCACCCAGGGTTCGTTGATAGTGCACCATAGTTTAACTCGGTCATCCAGACGATTAAAAACTATTTCTGCGTAATCTCCAAACCATTGTGCAATATCCGGATTCAGCCATCCTCCACGATCATTCAATGCCTGGGGAAGATCCCAGTGATAGAGGGTGGCCATGGGAGAGATGTTGGCTGCTAACAAGGTATCTACCAGGCGGTCATAAAAGTCCATGCCCTTTTTATTGATCTGACCGAAACCTTTGGGCAAAACACGCCCCCAGGCAATGCTAAAGCGGTAAGATTGCATACCCAACTCTCGCATTAGAGCAACATCCTCAGGAAAACGACGGTAGTGATCACAGGCTACATCACCAGTATCACCATTGGTAATTTTGTTGGGACTGTGAGAAAAACGCTGCCAAATACTTGGTCCAGCTCCGTCAGCCATAGGTGAGCCTTCTATTTGATAAGCTGCCGTAGCACAACCCCACAAAAAGTTATCTGGAAAATTAATAGGTGAAGACATAGCTGTGAACCTTATTGGATAAATGGTTGACGGAAAACTAAATTCTAATTTTCCAAAACTGTTGAAGATAATGAATCGATCAATCTTTTGGCATTTCTTGTTTTAAGAATTCCCTTAATTTCATAGGTTCTTTCTTCGGTTAATGAGTAACGTAGGGCAAAGAAAAGAGAGAAAAGACACAGCAAAAGAGGTAACCCGATTTCGACTGCACGCATCCAGAAAAGCGTGTGAGGGGTTTGCAACGTTAGACCGACACTTGCCTTTTTAATTGCCTGGAGATCTTTAATAATGCTCTCTGGATTTGAGCTTGATCGAATTAAATTTGATTGACTGAACTCAATTTTTTCATGAATAGTCGACAAATTTCGCACCATGTTCTGGTAGTGTTTGCTGGTATCTGTTGATGCATTTGATTGTGTTTTTATATGTAACAAAAGTGTGGAAAATTTCAAATTTGATTTATCAAACGAAGTGTTCAAAATCATGGGCAGCGAACTCTCGATAATTTCCTTGATTCGAAACTCTGGAGATTCATGACCTATATTTTTCAGGTGTGTAAGTAGGTTTTCAAGCTTGTTGATAGTCGATATTGTTTGAGTTTTTTTATGCTGTAGATGGAGATCTGTTTGTAGTGCATTTGCGTTAGATTGTTGTTGGGTTTTTAACGATTCTTTGTTTAAGTTAATCAATAAGGCTTTTGATTCTTCAATAGCTTCAGTATAGCCAATAAGCATTTCATTAAAGAGTTGATCTTTAGTATTTATGAGTGATGGTTGATTGTGATTTTCTAATGCTTTCTGCAATAGTTTTTCTTTGACAATGAAGCTATTCCACGTCTCAACCTGATGAATGGTTTTGTTGATACTTCCCTGAAAATCATCAACTTTGGTTACCTGAGTTTCATCGAACTGAGTAAACATAATTAACAATCCTGTGACCAGACTGGCAAATGCCGTTCCCATTTTAATGAACCACCAATACACAGAATAATAACTCCCTTCAGAACGATGCCCCGTTTTTAAATCATCTTCATCACAAATATCACCAACCATTGATGCACCCAGGGTAAAGAAAAATAACATCCCGGTTGATAGCAAGATAGTAGGAATGATAATGAGATAAGGGTATTGAGGGTTGTAGCAGACAATTTTGGATAATTGTGCAAGACACATAAGACCGATGGCAATAATCAGGGTATTGCGTTTGCCAAATCTTGAACCCAACCAGTTGAGAGGAAACACCGCAATTAAACCAGTAACAGCCCAAATGGTTCCGTTAATTCCAAGTAACGCACTAGCAGCGGACTTGTCGCCCTCAAAAATATAAAAAATAGGAATGTAATAACCAAGTAGAGCAACAAAATTAAAACCCATAGCAAGGGTAAATATAATGGCGACGAGGTTGAGAAAAGTTTTATTACTGGCTGTGTGCTTCATGTCTTGCCAGAAAGGTGTTTTGGTCTGTTTTGATGCTGTTTTGAATCCGGGTTCACGCACCGTAAAGAACCACCAAAAAGAGAGAGGAATTAATATAACTGCAACTAACATGGAAACATAACGCATACCATCTGCTTCATTACCCCCGGGACCTTTAAAAATTTCCATACTGGCTAGAGCAAAAAGCCAGGGAGTACTCATCGCGAAAAGATTACCTAGAAAACTTTTAGCGCTGAAAAGGCGGGTGCGTTCATGTGGATCGGATGACATCTCCATACCAAGAGCGCCATGGGGAATTTCAAAAACCGTACAGGCGGTGAAAAAAATCAATAACCAGAAAAGAATATAGACAAGCTGAAACCATTTAAAAGCCGCTTCAGTGGGGAACCAATGGTGCACCAGATCTCCATTGGGGATCCACCACATCAACACGAAACTGATCGCAACGGAAATGCCACCGATGAGTAAAAAAGGACGCCGCCGCCCCCAGCGAGTGCGAGCATTATCAGAAATATGTCCAACCATGGGATCGGAAATAGCATCCCATAATCGTGGAATAATCATGATCACACCGAGCCAAAAGGCACTCAATCCTAAACTAATATTACCAATTAAACCCATGAGTTGCCCTGCAATATTAAACAGTGCAATGGGAATAATGCCACCAAATCCATAGGCAATTAATTGCTGATAAGGAATACGGTCTTCTGCTTGTGTAATATGTTGCATATGCTCAGAGCTCATGGAAATTCCCATTATTATATTTATTTAAACTTGAGTTTTATAAGCTCATCTGTACGTAACTATTAAAATGTATGCTTCAGAATGTCTAAGCCAGTTCAAAACTTAAAATTTTAGTAACTATTCAGCTTACCCCTAAAATGAGCCATTTGTGATGCATGTCCCTATGCTTCACCCCTTCGGGGCTGGCGCGAAAATCTTTTCCAGAAAGATTTTTCATCGTTCAAAAATGG
>JBFFIY010000238.1:0-5691 GCA_041556195.1 Enterobacterales bacterium | reverse complement strand
CCTTCGGGAGCTTCAGTGGAAAACCAGTCCTTCGTTGCCTCCATGGACGGAGGTAAGGGGCGTTAGCAGGACGCAGAAGCTTTGTCGCTCTTGAAAATGACTAGTCAGAGCCTGCCCCGCGAGCGGAGTGAGTGCTTTGGGTATTCTCTACGAGCGACGCCTTGACCTGGATTCCCACTGAAGCTCTGAAATCCCGCATTTCCAGGTATCACGGGTATAAATGATGCGATTATCCAATACACCTGTTCAACGGGCACCATCTCGATCTACAAAACTCAAATCAAACTCTAAAATAAAACTATCCGTGATGGGAGCTTTACTCAGCATTGCTATTGCACAGGTAGCTGTTGCAGATGTTTTTATCAATGAATTTCATTACGACAATAGTGGTGGCGATGTTGGCGAGGCAATAGAAGTTGCGGGCAATGCCGGTACCGATCTCTCTGGTTGGAGCGTTGTTTTTACAACGGTAATAATTCTCAAAGCAATCGTACAACCAATTTATCTGGTGCACTACCTAATCAGCAGGATGGTTTTGGCACCATAGAATTTACGCTCCCTTCAAACGGTATTCAAAACGGCGCTCCTGACGGAATGGCTTTGGTCAATGGGAGCAACCAGGTTATTCAATTTCTAAGCTATGAAGATACTTTAACTGCAGCAAACGGTCCAGCACTCGGCATGACGAGTCTTGACATCGGAGTTGCGGAATCCAGCAGTACACCCGCCGGTAATTCGTTGCAGCTCGCAGGCAGTGGTAACCAGGCAAGTGATTTCTCCTGGGAAACCGATAGCAGCAATACTTTTGGAGCCATCAACCCCAATCAGATCTTTGGTGACGGGGGTACAGTATTATGTTATTTCGATAGAAGCCTAAGCGACTGAGAAATCTTTCTGCACATAAGATCCCTCAGTCGCTTAGGCTCCATCGGGATGACAATAGCGCCGCAAACAACGGGAAATAAAACCCAAAGAGATTTAAATCCTACATAGAACATCAAAACCCTACCGAAAATATAAAATATGTCGCAATAGCTCATATCTTTGTCGGAATAGTTCATGTTTTTGTCGGAATAGTTCATGTTTTTGTCGGAATAGTTCATGTTTATTTCAAAATCACTTTAAAAAGAAGTTTAACAACTAAAATCTGATTCACCGTATTAAGGTTGAGCTATCTTACAAATCTTATATTTATCCAATTTTTATTTTATTACTCCATTCTTTAACTAACCTTATTACAATTACTGTAATTTGCTTTTTTGCGAAAAGCCTGTAATCTTTAACATGACGTTTTGACTCAAAACACGGGAAAAAATTCAATTCGTACTGAAAATTGCATTTTAAATTTTCGGGTGATTTTTTTAAAAAAAAGTAGTCCTCAGGTGAAAAAAGCTGTCCTCCGGTAAAAAGTAGTCCTCCGTTAAATAGTCATATAAATAAAAAAGTAATTTTTATTCTTATAACAGAGTAAGGATAGAGCGATCTATTTTTAAAACTCAGGAGAAAACATTATGATAAAAACAAAAAACCATACTCCGTTGTCACGTTTCTTACCCATATTTTTATTTGTGGCCATAACCCAATTTTTTTTATTGACTCAAGCCAATGCAGCTCGACGTGTAGTTACCTTTACTAACGGCACTGGTCAAAATGCAGATGATCTTCATATTGTTACCAAAAAAGGCGTAACAATCGACTGGAAGAAAACAACCCCATTCGACTCTGATCGTGGTAAAAAAAATGATTCCAGTCATAATCTCTACAATGCAACTGTGCCTCCCGGCGGCACCGCAACCGTAGCCATGGACGATGATGACGCTACCACAATTGAAATAAAAGATGCGTGGTGGACCAGTGGCGGCAACTCGAAGAAAGATGGCGAAAAGATCGGAGACGATATAGAAGATGATGGTTCCAACCAACTAGGCATTGTCGGTGGCCCTGCAGCTGGTGATGGTGTTGTGCAAATTAACATTAATGGTGAGAGTGGTATTTTTATGACCACTCCAGGCAGCTCTCCTGATAGTACCAAAGCGCAGTTTAGTGTTTTTCTTAGCGGATTTGTTGATAGCGATGGCAATGAACTTATCCACCAGGGTTTTCTGGAGTCTTCAAACTTACTCTACGCCAGTAATATATTAGGTAGCCCAGGCCTTGGTCTTTCCACTGAAATCTTGGTCCAGGATTCAGGTCAATCTATAACCTTATTGCCACCATTACCTGGTCCACCCGTTTTCAGATTTTCCATCACAGCAGCAGGCGGAGGTTGCCCTGGCCCTTATATCGGTGAAGTAGAAGACGCAATACCAGGTGGTCAGGTAGCGATTTACCAGGGTACCATTGCAGAACCATCTCCTTCTGAGGTTTGCCCTGGTGTCATGTTAGAAATAGCTGTTCCTGTTCTAACTAATATGCTAACTCCAGACGAAAATGGTGGTGCCACATTTGATTTTGAAGCAATGGGTTGCGGTGTAACCTTGCTCCAGGCACTGGATCTGGCAAGCTGTACATTGGGCAATGTAACTGGTCCTGATGGTAATTAATTGCTGAAGGTTAAACTTTAGATTTAGCAATTTCAATCTCAGGCACTCTGATTTATTTTTTGTATGTGAAATTAGTATTTCAGGGTGTCTGGTAAAACGAGAGTCTCTAAAGTAAGTTTAGGGTGTCCTATAAATTTGAAATGCACATTTTGGTTAAGTGATTGCTTTGTATTAGACATCAAACAATTCCTTTGCTTTGCTATAAGATATAGATTTTAATGAGGGCTCACCACCACCGTGCATTTCTGAGTTTGGGTAGGAAAGATGCCAATATTCATTGTCATCTGAGTTTTTATATAATGTATCCCAACCACTATCGTCAACAGCAACTTTAATGCAGTTAGTATCTACAAATTCTAATGCTGCACTACCGATCATATTTTGCACTGTATTATAACCACTCATGATTCATGACCTTAAGTAACTCCTTATTTAGCTCGTAATATTCGCTTTCAGGAAGAACCGTATCTATATCGCAATTAGGACACATAGCTGTTTTACCCGAACCTCGAGGACAATTTTCAGACTCCTCGATCCATTCCTCTATTTCTGAAGGCGGAAAAATATCCAAGCAATTGAAGCAGCCGCATAGATTGCTCTTCAATATGGCCTTCTCGTGCCAGCCACACTCTCCATGAATTTGCTTAAGGTTAAATTTCATCTTCGCTTATGTTCCGTTCTAGAAGCAATGTCCGGTATCGAGTCAGCAGGACTGATAACTGTTTGGACTTTTGCGCGCTCCTTCAATCTAGTTTGAGCAACATATGCGAAAGATTTACCAGTTCGTTCAGCTTCTTGCTGTATTTCGTATATTTCTTCGCCGGAAATAGGATTATCACTTGCGTCAATCATTGTCGAAAAATGATAAGTGGCTTCTTCTTTATTATCAGAACGACTTGTATGTTCGAGTATCTCGTCCAGCTCAACACTCACCGCCTCCTGCATACCTGAGCCAATTGTGCCAAAATCTTGTTTAAACCAGTCACCTTGCTCCATGCTATTTTTCAGCACAAACAAATCTTGATCAGTGAATGACACATGAAAGTCATTAAAGTTAATAAACTGCCGTCCATCTATCCTCATTTGAAAATGATAATGAGGATAATCTATTGAGGTACCTTGATGACCTTTGAAGTCATTTTTAGAGCAATCAAATGTCCATTCTATGTTTTTCCACTTGACGGTATACGACAAAACTTTCCTATGTGACTTTTCCTCATCTAGATCGTTAATGTTCGAAAGCAAACGCTCTTGGTTTGCACACCACCGGATAAATGCCGCGATGTTTCCATAACCGTATTTTTCGTAGATCTTAGGAAAGTCTTTCTTCTTAAATTTGCACTGTCGCAATAGCCAATGCAGGCAAGGATTATCTTTACTAATAGTCTTGAAAGGCTTGTTGCACAGATAACAGGTATCTTTTATATAGCCGGCCTTGAAGGCGTCCGCTTGCCTTTGATGCTCCTCATCGTTGAGTCGATTCATCTCCTCTATTTCGTCAGGAGACATCCCTTCAAAGATCTTTCGATATTTTTCAGTATCGTGCTGCACCTGACTTCCTTTTGAATTTAACGCCTAATTAACAGGCAAAAAATAGTTGGCTAAAATAAGTGAACGGAGTGAACAAAAAGCCAACTGTTTTTTTTCCTTGTTTAATTTCTTGTTAGGCTTTTAGTTTCTGAGCCACAGGTAGTATGAAGATAAAAAACACCATCATAATCTAACAACCTAAGAAGGTACTCACCCGCAAGCTCCTTGCAAAAAGAAAATATATTAAACTGCTCTTCAAAATCAAGTTGACTCAAACCAGAATGGATTATCTCATTTCTCAGTTTTACCACTTTGGATAATTCAGGCGTTATTCCTACAGAATGGAACATTTCGACAAGAAGTGATTTGAATGTGCCTTTACCCCCATTTTTTCTATAAAAACCACTTTTAAAAATATACCCGTTATTCTCGGCATAACTGGACTTTAAATTTTCTAGTAATATGAAAATTGTTGCCAGCTTTAACTCAACTGGTAAAGTTAGAGCTTCAGAAGTAACAAAAAGATCAACTGCGGCTCTTAACTTATGTGATATTTCAATTCGCTCAAAAGTCGAATAACTTTCCTCTATTAGCTGAACGATACACTGAGAATTTATAGTGCATAATGGCGGCCTAAAATATGAGTATACGCCGTTTACAGTCCATTGGTGTAAAGAAGTTCCTGACGCATCAGCACATTTATAAAACCTTACCTGAGAGTCTGTAGCTAAAGACAGCAAGACTGCGATTTTATGGATTGTTTCGATTAGTTTATTTAGAGAGTTCTCGGGAACATCTTGAGCGACTATCAATGTTGAGTGTACGAACTTGCCTATTAGTTTGCTTGGAGAGCAATTAATTAGTGATTTATCTTGTATTAGCTCCAAATCAAACCCATTCACGGATAGTGGCATGATATTTCGTACTGACTTCCCATCAGCATCTGTTGAAAATTTAGATCCTACGATATTCAAATTAGCTAAGTAGCATACTATCTCCAACACAACCTCCAAAAGCCTAACGTTTCACGTCATTTGACCCTTGCTCGACATGCGCGAGAGCGCTTGACGAGTGAGTGGTCAAATGCACGTGCTGGTTAGGTGCAGAATTCCATAATTTCGTGAACAATGCCGGAAGGATCTTTAAAAGCAGCATAACGCCCCCACCTATTTTGGTTTGGCGATTTATGAACAAACACTATACCTTTTGACTTTAATTCACTAATCTTTTCATCCAAATTATGAACAGTAAAAACTAATGTAGAGTTAGCATTATAACCATGTTCATATTCGACTGATTCCATATTACCTTGAAACATAATCACTTCATGATGACCAGTCTTTAACTTTATACAATCACTATGGTCTTCAATTAGCTCAAGACCTAAAACGTTTACATAAAACTCTTTTGAAACTTCAATATTTTGAACAACCAATAAAGTTGATGGACTATCCATAGTTGATTAACCTCTTGAGCACCTAACTATTTAGCATTTATGTTGAATGACTATTCAATATAAATCTCTGTTGGACTGTGCCGCTGGACACAGCCGCCTGATACTTATTTATGGTTTTTGTTTGCTAAGTGAGAGAAGTATTTTTTGGAGTTGGCTTTGATT
>JBFFIY010000237.1:0-5692 GCA_041556195.1 Enterobacterales bacterium | reverse complement strand
TTGCTTTCGAAACGCTTCCGTATACTTCATTCTCTCTTTCATTTCTGTTCCCTCTAATTTCATTCAACAAAAATTAGAGGCGACAACTATCCTGACACAGGGGGCTACAAAATATGATCCAGATAATGGAACTTCATTTGTAGATTTAATCCATGGAAAAAATGGTAAAGCGGCACCAACAACAAAACTTCCCAATTGGTTAGTCGCAATAATATTTATTGGGTTTGTTGCACTTTTTGCCATTACAATATTTAGTTAGAGATCGAGCGTAACGATGTATAACTAGTGCATACAGTCGAACCTCTACTCTGCTCCGGCCGCTGATGTAGAGCGTTAAAATTTAAGGATTTGCCATCTACTATTTTTTTGAGCGCCTCTTGTACTATTTGTTATTTTAGTGCAGCATATTTAACTCGAAAATGCATAAAACGTAGATATTTTTAAATGGCGAGGTATTATTTTGATCTGTTTGATTCAACGTTTTTTTCAATTTCTTATAAAACTTCGTACCCAAAGCACTTCGTGGGGCAGGCTTTGGTGAAAATCTCTTAAACAGAATTCAGGTTAAATTAATAAAATCAGGTACATAAAAAGCTGTTTTTGAACATATCAAAAGCAAAGACGAGTTGACCCTTGAAATAAACTCAGAAACTCGATTGCAAGGTGCCTGGCTGGATAAATCGAAAACGGATAGTAAGCCTGAAATTGGCATAGGCTTAAAAAATTAAAGGATTAATAAACCAGAGTTTGGAGCAATTATTCAGATGAAGCGAAATCCAGATTAAAAAAGGCAATTAAACCAATTGAAGCTGCGACCGGAGTAAAGATTAAAGATCATCAAAACTTATCAGTCATTAATCCAGATATGTTTCGTGACACAACGCATCTGGCCAAGTATTCAGATGACGTTGATACTCATTTTTTGGTTGAAGAGTATTTTAATGAATTATAAAACTTTACAATAAGTGTCTGATTTTTAGAGTATTTCATGTATAGTTATTTATGTTAAACAGGGCTGAATGATGCTTTTGGCACGACTTGGCATCACTTGGCATCACTTGGCGCGACTTGGCACTTGCTGCCAGGTTGCCCTGCGTAGAGCTTCATCCAATAAAAGAACAATATAAAAGCCGCTGAAGTAAATTTTTACAAATTAATCTAAGTGTAAGTTGCTCTTTCTATATCCTGAATTGTACGATACGACGTAAATGAAAGAAAAACAAAACTTCGACTAACAGTCGGTTTTGATTGAGCCTTTAACATAAATAACTAATAAGAATAAAAATATTAGATGGATATCCTGGCAATACCGGAAAACTTCACTACCCAGCAAAATCTTCAGAATTTGGCTCATGTTGTGCTGGGTGAAGGATCTGTTAAGGAAGTTGTTTACTCTATGTTTAATGAGGTAAATTCAATACTTGAGTGTAATAACAATCATTTTTACATATTTAATTCTGATACTCAAAACTTAACTCTGCTTACTCCTGAAACCACTTGCGGAATAAGTAAAGAATTAAAGATCAAGTCAAGAAGTGTACAACTGGGTGATGGAATAGTTGGTAAATCAGCGCTCACCAATCAACTTCAAAAAAGAAACTATTCTTCTCATGCAGAAGCTGTTGTTTCTCATGATGAAAATATTTTGTCAGAACTTGCTGTTCCGATTATTTTTAAAAAACAGCTACTGGGAGTTATTCACGCCCAACATAGCGCTAAAGATTTTTTCAATAATGAGTGTCAGAAAAAACTTCTTCAAATTATAGAAAACTATCCTCTAAAGATAGCCTCATCAATGTTCTATCAACAAATAGAACAAACAATAGAACAATCTGCAAAAATAAAATACCAACTTCAAAATCAGATAAATAAAGAAAAATTACTTAATCAAAAAATCAGGGAGGGTGATCAATTATATCGACGTCTTCTGGATGAGAGTGCCGATGCTATCATTATTCACTTAAATGAAAAAATTGTCTATTGTAATGAAAAATTCTCTCAGTTAATTGGTGCACCATTTAGAGCATCGTTAATTGGTATGGAAGCAGTAGAAATTCTTCCAGAAGTCAGAAGGGAAACGGCTCGAAAATTAATTCAAGAAACTTATCAACAGGGAATAACTGATTTTTTACATGAATCTACATTGTTGTGTTTTGATGGCAGGCAAGTAACCGTTGAAACCATGGGGGGGCCAGTTATTTACCAGGGTAAACAAGGTGCACAGGTTGTTTTCAGGGATATTACAGCACGTAAAGAAAGACAGATGTTACTTAGAAAATTATCTAGTGCAGTCGAACATAGTGGAAGCATGATTTTGATTACTAATATGGAACAACAGATTGAATATGTTAACCCACGTTTTACCGAAATCATGGGATATTCAAGTTCAGAAATTATTGGTAGAAGTAGTGATATAGTTAATAAAAATGTGAATAATCCCTCTGTCGATTTGAATATAATGGAAAATATATCCTTAGGAAAAAATTGGAGAGGAGAAGTCTGCTTTCATACCAATTCTGGTCAAGTTTTCTGGTCGCTACTTTCAATTTCTCCTGTTAAAAATGAGGAAAACATAATCACCAACTGGGTTTATGTAGGAGAGGATATTAATGCTCAAAAAGAAACACAACTACAGATGGAAAAACTGGCCTTCTATGATCATCTAACTGGGCTGGCAAATAGACGTTTGTTTATGGATAGATTGGAACAAGCTATTAAATCACTTAAAAGAAATGAAAAAAAATTGGCATTGTTTTTCATTGATCTGGATTTTTTCAAAGATATTAATGACGCGCTTGGACATGAGTTAGGCGATTTGGTGCTAACAACTACTTCAGATCGAATAAGTCAAAATATCAGGACAGTGGATACATTGGGTAGAATGGGAGGGGATGAGTTTACCCTGTTGCTGGAAGAAATTGAACAGGATGTTGATGTTCGTGAAATTGCTGACAAAATATTAAACTCTATTAATAAACCCATTATGTCAAACGGGAAAATACTCAATGTTTCTGCCAGTATTGGCATAGCCGTAGCACCCAAAGATGGCTCAAACTCAAAAAAACTCCTTAAAAAGGCTGATTTAGCCATGTATAGTGCCAAAGAAGCCGGACGTAATAAATATCATTTTTATACGGATGATAATGTTAAATAAGCCAAGTTTTGTGCTTCGCGTGCTTCGTGTCCTTCGTGGTAAATAAAATATTTTTCTCTTATTCAGAGTTGAGGTTATTTAGGATTATTAATCACTAATCTAATTGCCTGCATATGTAAACCTGCTTTTTCAATATAATCCGAAGAAACTGATATCATTTTTTCAAGAAAAGTGATTTCTTCATCTCTTATCATCGGATTAAATGATTTGAGAGATTTTAAGCGATTGAGTTCCTGGGAAAGATCCTTTTTCATTTTTTGATTCGCTTGTGCTTTAATTGCTGGTAGGGTCGCTTCTGCAGATTTTTGTGCATAATCCAACATTGTTTCAATTTGTTCTTTCACCTGTTCAACTACCGTTCTTGAAATTCTTTTAGGTAATTTTGAGCAGAGCGCATTTAAATTTTTATGTGGTACAGCACTATCTAAATTTTTGCCATTAATGTCAAACAAAGAACGAAAGGGATGAAGTGGTAAGTAACGGGCAAGCTGAAGATCTTTAGGAGACATGGTTTCTACTGTGTAAAAACACTCCAGCAATAAAGTTGCCGGAGGTAATCCTTTTACGGAAATAGTGGCAACAGCGGCTTTACCGGTTTCTTCAGTCTGAATCATCTCCATTGATTCAACCACCATGGGGTGCTCCCAATTGAGAAATTCGATATCTTCCCGAGACAATGCCTTAGCTCTATCAAAGGTGATGGTATTTCCCTCACCTTTCAGACCAGGAAAATAATCGGTTTGCATATGATTACCAGGTTTAATGACCAGAGTATGCTCAGAATGAAACTCATGTTCAACCCCCATCTCATCAAATAATCTTGTCATATATTCTGATAATAAGGTGCTTTGTTCTTCCTGTTGGATGTTTTCAATGAGTTGTTTGGCTATTTCCGGGCGACAAGAATTAAGTTCGAGCAATCTGTCTCGACCCTGTTGCATTTGTTCAGAAAGATTTTGTGCGTAGGCAGAAGTTTCTTCAATCAAGGCTGTTTCATCGCCTTCAGAATTTGCTAATAGTGGATGCAGTGCATCGGAATACTTTTCATAAATGGCATAACCAGCACTACAGCTTTTTTCAAAAAGGTTTAGACCCTGATGATACCAATTGAAAATAATAGATTGGGCTGTATTTTCAAAATAGGGTACATGGATTTGTATATTCTGGCGTTGGCCTATTCTATCCAGGCGGCCAATACGTTGTTCGATCAGATCTGGGTTCAGAGGTAAGTCGAATAACACCAGATGATGAGAGAATTGAAAATTACGACCTTCACTACCTATTTCTGAGCAGATCAATACTTGAGCACCACCATCAGGATCCGAGAAGTAAGCGGCAGCTCTGTCACGCTCTATGATGCTTAACCCAGGATAAAATGAAGTACTTCGAATACCTGCTTTTAAGTTCAGGTGTTTATCCAGTGCAATAGCAGTGCTGGCATGGTGGCAAATAACTAAAACTTTAAGTGGTTTTAAGGATTTTAGCTTTTCGACTAACCAATTAACCCTGGGATCCAATTGGATCCAATCTGATTCTGGAAATAATTTCTCAGGATGTAACTTGTCTTGAATGATTAACTCACTTGAGGCGTTTTTATCATTCGAGTGACCATCTGCATTTAGATAAAGCTCAGGGCAGGGGAGGGCATAAGCCTGTAATTCTCTTATGGGAAAACCTTTAATTGTAGCTCGAGTATTACGGAATAATGCTCTTCCGGTTCCATGTCTATCAACCAATTGGTTCAGGAGTTGCTTGAGCGCATCTATATCTTGCCACTGATCTTCTATATTGGTAGCAAGTGATTCAGGTAGTTGCGTCGTAAGATCAGATATGAGATCTGAAGCAGTTTTTTCTGCAAGGATTTCTGAATTGTTCTGTGGATTTTGCAGCAAGTCGATTAAACTTTGAATCTTTTCAACCAGACCATTGAGTTTTTGGAACCCGGATTCTTCTTGCTTGAATTTTTCCAGATCATAAAATCTATCAGGATCAAGTAGTCTTAAACGCGCAAAATGTCCCTCAATACCTGCCTGCTCTGGTGTTGCTGTTAGTAACAAAAGTCCATTGGCTGTTTGAGTAAGTTGTTCCACACAGTCATATTCAGGGCTGGAACCCTGTTCTGACCAATGCAAATGGTGTGCTTCATCAACAATAATAAGATCCCATTCTGCCTCTAGTGCTCGCTTATGAATTTTTGGATTTTTTGTGAGTAAATCCAGGCTACACAGAATTTGTTGTTCGGTATCAAAGGGATTTTGATTTTGTGGGAATTCCTGTATGAGTTGTTCGTAATCTTCATCATCTTCATCAAATTCATACACAACGGATTCAATGGCAGATATTCTGGCTTGATCAAAAATGGAGAATCGCAAATTAAAACGGCGTAACATTTCAACCAACCATTGGTGCACCAGACTTTCTGGCACTAAAATGAGTACTCTTTGGGCTCTACCTGTGTGGAGTTGTTGGTGCAGGATCATACCTGCTTCAATGGTTTTACCTAATCCTACTTCATCGGCAAGCAATACCCGAGGGGCA
>JBFFIY010000236.1:0-5714 GCA_041556195.1 Enterobacterales bacterium | reverse complement strand
CTTGCCGGCAAATTAGGCTTAAACAATGTGAATTTTGATTCGGGAGATAACTGGCAATGGATTTCGGGTGAGTTATTGGATTTCAAGTTAGATATTACCCGAACCTATCCCGCAGGATTCAATAAGGCACAGACACGAGTCGTCCTATTTGATAAGGATCTGTATTTTTCGGTAGGTTTTACGGATTACCTGGCGATAAAATTAAAAGCATTTGGAATATCACCAATTTACTTTGGCCGATGGTTGCCGATAAAAGACCATCAATATGAGCAATGTATTGTAAAAATAGAAACTTAAAACAGGCTCAAGGCATGCCAAAAACAGCACTTTAATTGGGCTCTGATGTCTGTGGTTTACGTGTTTTTAAATTAACCAAATGATAGGAAAAATTTAGTGGATAAAAAACCAAAGATAATTATCACTGAGAGAGATGTCGAAAGATTGGAAAAACTCTTAGACTCTCTCCCGGCAAAGGCATTTCCGGGTAAAGCGGAGCTAGAAATGGAAATAGGGCGCGCTAAAATTGTTGATTCAAAAAAAATCCCAGCCTCTGTAGTCACAATGAATTCACGAGTAAAATTCAAAGTTTCATCTTCGAATGAAGAGTTTTGCCTCACCTTGGTTTATCCCAAAGAGGTAAACGAAAAGGGTGACACAATCTCCATTCTAGCACCAGTTGGCAGTGCCCTTTTAGGATTGTCACAAGGAGATGAAATCTCATGGCCGAAGCCCGGAGGAGGCATGCTCAAGGTTCGGATTGAAGAAGTTATTTATCAACCGGAGCGTTCCGGTGACTATCATCGTTAAAGTCAATAATGAGGAAATGACAGGGTGCTGATAAGGGAAGTTATTTTTGAAAGGAAACGTTTTTGTTACCGATAATTCAGGGTTTCAGCACCCTTTCAAATCAATAAGGCAGCAATATTGTGCACACCTGTCTTCATTTTCTGATTAACGGGTTGGTTCATCATGTCGATTGTAATGCTGCCAAGCAATTTGACAACTTGCTGGTTCACCAGCTGCCAGTTTCCTTTTAGCTGACACTGTCCTTCCAGTACGCACTGGCAAGCTTTTCCTTTGGTGCAGTCGGTTAGCGCAATGGGTCCATCAACAGCTTCAATGATTTCTGCGATGGAGATTTGATGGGCTTTTTTGGTTGTTTTGTAGCCGCCGTTGACTCCACGTAGTGACACCGCCAATTGAGATTTTACCAAGGCACGCATTATTTTATAAACAGTCGGTAAATTCAATTTGGTGGTTTCCGTGAGTTGTTCCAGTGTCATTAACTGGTTGTTTTTGCATAACTCGTTCGTGATCAGCAGCGCGTAATCTGCAAAACGACTGATTCTTAACATGGCAATACCTCATATTCCTTAAAAGCATATTAGATATTTATAATATGAATTGTTAGGGGTGTGAATTTTATAATACCATACTAAAATAGTATATTTTATTTCCAACATGTTTACATTGGGTATTACTCGAAAGACAACTTAGTATCAGCAGCCGTTACTGATGAATATATTTCCAAAATCAACAGATAATATTGCTCAAGCCTCAGCAAGTCCTGAGCTCCCAGGAGATCTTGTTATCTGGTTTTTAATTCTGCTAGAGATTACAACATTCGCTTTGATGTTTCTCGCCTTTAGTTGGGTGAGAGGACAGGATCGGGAGTTGTTCTTAGCTGGGCAACAAGTGCTGCACCCATTAGCAGGCCTTATTAATACGATTGCGCTATTGACCGCCAGTGGATTTGTTGCACAGGGAGTTATAGAGAACCGGCGAAATAAACAGAACTACGCGGCATATTGGTTATATACCGGCGTTGCGTCGGCAACAGTGTACGTAGTGGTTAAATGCTGGGAATACTGGCAGCTGGGTCTCGCAGGTTATGGCTTGGAGAGTAACGAGTTTTTTATGGTGTACTTCCTGTTAACGGGCTTTCATTTGTTGCATGTGCTATTGGGCATAAGTTTTCTGGTAATTATCGCGCGTAAATTACAACGTGGAGGCTACGGCCCAAGCGATGCCTTGGGTTTGGAAAGCGGAGCATGCTATTGGCATATGGTTGATTTAATCTGGGTTTTGCTTTTTCCTATTGTCTATATCATACACTAATGATTAATCGTACTTCTCTTATTTGGTTTATCCTCATCCTGATAACAATCGGTAGTTATATCTTGGCTGATATTTCCACAATGCCTTGGATTGCCGCTATTATTTTGGGTTTAGCCGCCATTAAAGGCTATTTAATCATTGATGGTTTTATGGAACTTTATGGATATAAAGGCTTTATGCGCTATGCAATGAACTTGTATTGTCCCATATTAAGTTTGTTTATTTGGTTATTGGTCAAACAATAAAAGGTTACTGGGGAAAATAATGAATGAAACGCCTTATCCAGATTGGGATACTCGTTCCGAGGAAGTACAGAGTTGTCAGAGAACGGCCTTTGACGAAATGTGGCAACGTTGCCCTATTGCCTACTGTAGGAATATAGGAACCTGTTGAACGAAAAGAGGATTAAAGTAATGAGTGATCATGTTGATCAGGCAATAACCCGCGAGTACGAAGCAGGTTTTGTTTCCGTTATCGAATCAAACACCTTCGAGCCGGTCTCTCGTACTCAATTATTTCATATGGTTAACCTTGAGTCAGTGTCATTCAAGCCTGACCTCGGTTATGCAAGGAGTGTGTTGATAGACTAAAACCCCTCGGTTAGTATTGGAGGCTCGGATGAAACTTTGCGTCGTACAGTTTCAATCATTTGCGTGTGATATTTAGAAAAATATCTCCTAACATTTGGAGCTTGCATAATTGACCACAGCTAATGAGGCAGATAAAAAGGCTAAAGGTATTTTAATACAGAATACCGAGCCGGGGACGCAAGATTCAAACAACTGCAATAATACTAAATAAGTACTCTGCTTTGACGGTAAAGGAACTAACATGACCGACCACATGCCAGATGACTTGTCCGCGGCCGGTCGTGACTTGCGCGCCTACACCGATGAGTTGCGACCCAAACATCCAGTGATCAGGAATGTTGCGGGCGAATGGGTGCTGCTCAGGCATGCCGACGTCCTCGCTGCGGCCTTGAATCACGAACGGTTCTCCAACGAAGTCTCTCGCTACCTGCAGGTTCCCAACGGATTGGACGGTGAGGAGCACACCCGCTTCCGATCAGTTATCGAGCGACACCTGCGTCATGACGCACTGGAACCGTTCGTACCCGTCTTCGAACGTGTCGCAGCCAAACTGGTGGCGGAATTGCCTAGGGGTACTGTGCTGGATGCCGTAAGCGACATCGGCGCCGTATTCGCAGTGCGTGCCCAGTGTGAATGGTTGGGTTGGCCAGCCGAGTTGGAACCACGACTGCTGGAGTGGCTGGAGGAAAACCACGCAGCTACCCGCTCCGGGGATCAAGCCCGGACGGCTGACGTAGCCGAACAGTTTGATGAGATCATTCGCTCGGTTATCTTGCCCCGCCGTGCAGCGGACGGCAACGCCCCCGACGACGTAACCACTCGGCTTTGCCGTGAGGTGGTGGACGGACGGTTACTGACGGAGATGGAGTTGGTTTCGATCCTGCGCAACTGGACCGGAGGTGACTTGGGATCCATCGCGCTGTGTGTCGGTGTACTCGTGGCCCATGTCGCCCAGCAACCGGGGCTTGCGGAGCAGCTACGAACAGCCTCGGACAACGAAGTGGAAGCGGTCATTGATGAGATATTGCGCCTCGATGACCCGTTCGTTTCTAATCGGCGCATCAACACATGCCCGGTACGTATCGGGGGCCAGGATATCCCGACCGGCGCTCGGGTCAAGCTAAACTGGACTTCAGCCAACCGTGACGAGGCAGTCTTCGACAATAATCGGTTCGATCCCGAGAAAAACGCAGCGGCAAATCTTGTCTACGGAGCCGGGAAACACGTCTGTCCGGGTCGGCTGCTGGCTACCTGGGAACTGAGGGTCGCGTTGCAGACACTGCTGGCGTCGGTACAAACTATTGAACTGGCACCCGACCAAAAGCCAGAGCGGGAGGTGGCACCCGTAGGTGGGTACCACCGGGTCCCGGTGGTATTTATCTAGGTATTGGTAAATTAAATTTTAGGCCCAAATCTATTAAGCTAAACCTACCTCGAAGCCGTCTGTCAGCGATTTTTGGCGCATAAATATCAATCTCGTGAGATGTGAACGATGACGCTATTATCGCTCATTTCTCAAATTAATCAGGTTACCCCAAGAGTAAGTTTAAGCGTATCGGTAAGATAATCGGGTTAGGTGGTTGGAGAGAATAAGGAATAAATGAGGCTCTTTACGCCCATTCATTTGCCCCCGGTCCCAGTGGTTGCCCATAACTGAATTCAACAAAATTACCGTCTGGATCTTTCACGCCACAATAGTAACCTACAGGATAGGGTTCATCCTTAGGCTCCCAAACCAATATACCTTCAGCGCGGGCTTTATCAGACAGTTGATCCACAGCCTCGCGACTTGCCAGCGCAAAGCCTAAATGCGAGAAGTCACCTTCAACCTGATTACGCCCCGGTCCGCCAGGCAAAAGGACCAGGATAAACTCCTTCTCTCGACCTAACTCGGCGAGCCACACAATACGTTTCCCATGGCTCATGCGATCATGCAAAATTTTCAATTCAGCGTATTCCTGGTAGAAGACGATGCAGGCTTCCAGATTCCGTACATGCAATGCAATATGGGTAAGTGAGGGTTTCAAAATATATTCCCGGCCCTTCAGACAAAACCAGATTAACCCGGGGCGTTTTATGATAACAGTCTGAAATAGCAACAACAACTCACGCCACATGAGCGCGATAGCAAAACCTCGGTAAGGCCGCTCGACAGGTCGAAAATCGGCAATGCAGACATAGGGGCGTTTGCTTAGAGTAATCTCGTAGCCGGAACTTTCAATCTCCAGCAGGTAACACAATCCAGAGTAAAGCGCGTGTGCTCATATTTAAGGTATAATATGCATACCTATCGCAGCGGCAGGCTACCACTAAAACCCTTATCATCTTGCCAATGCCGTGTATCTTCATCCAATACATGGGGGTATCGCTTGAAGGCGTGAACGTGGCAAGTATAGGGAACTGGTTTACCTGATGATTAATTAATCGATTTATAATGGATTTATCGTGCTTGGCAGTTTTCAATGGTCAGAACATGGTTTAACCTACGAACCATGACTGAATATTATTGAATTATGCCTATCAGGAAGGATTCCGTATTATGCCAAGTTTGAATAGAATATTCGCTATCATTGATCCTACAAACGATAACCACCGACTTCTAAAAAGATTGGAACGTGTAGCCAAATTGCGTGGTGCCGAAATACTGGCTCATTGCTGCATATTTTCCGGCACCCGCTCTCAGGATCAGGAAGAATTAAAAAAAGTCGAAATTAATCGCCATGAACTGTGGCTCGATCGCCTGCTCGAACCACTTAGAGCAGCTGGTATAAAAGTCGAATATCAAATGGCCTGGGATCCTGAGTGGCGCGACAATATTTGTACTGCGGCGAATGAGTCTGGCTGTGACCTGGTTATTAAAGCAACTAAGCGAAAAGGCTTGCCTGGACGGCTACGCAAGAGCTCAGACTGGCAGTTGTTGCGCACTTCAAACATCCCTGTTTTTCTCATAAAGCGTGAAGAACCATTTGAAAGTGCAAAAATTCTAGTAGCAATCAAGGCTGATGG
>JBFFIY010000235.1:0-5721 GCA_041556195.1 Enterobacterales bacterium | reverse complement strand
TTAAAATCGCACTCTAAAACTGATACCAAACATGATATCAAAAGAATGGATCGCATTGTGGGCAATAATCATCTTCATGGCGAGCGTAAAAGTATTTATAAATACATGGCAAACTTATTAATTGGCCAGACTAAACACCCAATATTAATCGTTGATTGGTCTCCAATTCCTGGAAATGAACTATTTCAATTGCACCGAGTCTCTATCCCAATGAATGGACGAACTTTAACTATCTATGAGGAATGTTATAAGGAAAAACAACTCAACAATACAGAAGTTCATAATAAATTTTTAGATGATTTAGAAAAATTACTGCCAATAGGATGCCAACCAATTATTTTATCGGATGCCATTTACAAAACACCTTGGTTTAAAAGTATTGAGACTAAAAATTGGTATTGGGTTGGCCGATTGCGCGGTAATGTTCAACTGAGTTTAGACGGAAAAACCTTTAAAACAAGCACTGAAATGATGAAGTTGGCTACAACCAAGGCAAAAGATTTGGGAGAAGTGCTTTATAGCAAGCGCACACAATTTCCCTGTCAAGGTACCTTGTTTCAGGGGAAAGAAAAAGGAAATCACAAAAAGAAAAAGCGTGGTGGGGTTTCTAAAGATAGTGTCAGTCTTTATTACTCTAAAAAGTCAAAGCAACCATGGTTACTTGTTTCAAATTTGCCCAAAAAGTACAATACAGCGAAAAAAATCGTTCAATTATACCGTTGTCGAATGCAAATAGAAGAAGCATTTAGAGATACTAAAAACCAGCAATATGGATTAGGGCTTGCTCAAGCTAAATCAAAGTCAGAAAAACGTTATAACAATTTGCTTTTAATTGCTGCATTAACATTATTTTTATTATGGTGTATTGGTAAGGTTGCCGTTAATAATAAATACCATTACAAGCTGCAAGCAAACACCGTCAGAAAGAAAACCGTGCTCTCAAATATTTATCTTGCCATGCAAATTGTCACTGACCCAAGATATGAGATAAATGAAGTAGACGTTCGGAATATTCTTGAGAATATTTCAATATTTACTCAAGAAATAAATTGAAATAATGTATTATTTCGTGGGGAACTCTCAGGTTTGAAATCTCAATTTCACCTAACTGAAGTTGTTTGTTATTCACTGTACGCATCGTATTTTTCCGTCGAAGTTTTAATGACTTGAGCCTAAATCAAGCTTAATTATAGCATTTTCAGGCCTTTGATATTAAAACTTTGTCACGATATATTCTATTTATTCGTTTAAATTCAGTTGATTAGGGCTTTTCGTTCAAGCACTAATTAACAAATGAAGGCTAAATTTCACTATTCAAGACCTTAATGATTATATTTTTAAAGACCTTGAAAATGCTAAGTTAATAACCAATTGGGGTAAGTTTTAAAAAAAAGGGGGCTGGTTTATACCCCCCCTCTGGAGAAATTGTTTGTGAGCTATATCAAGCAATTTTTCTTACTTTAGAGCTGTTTTTAGTTGTTTTGTGATTGAACGGTTTCCCTGGAATTAAATCTTTAGCCCAGTTCAGCATACCTTTATTGTTGTGTTTATTGTTATGAGAAGTTATATCTGTATTATTATTCTGCTGTATTTCAGTAAAAATTTTATACAGGCTTTCTGGTTGAATCGGTTTTTTAATAGCGTAATGATTTTTCTGAGATGTTTCGCCACTGAGTAATGATAGGAAAATAACAGTTCTGTTATATAAATCATGTTTGAATGGTTTCAGAGGTTCATCATTTTTATAGATATCTCTATCTATGAGGCTTATATCTGACTCATCGTGATGATTAGTGAATTGGTAATTATCCTCATAAAAAAAATCAAAAAATATTTTAAATACCTCTAATGAGCGCTCATCAAGACCCATGGTTGAAATTGAAATTGGAACATTTTTCATTTTATTCTCACCTCTGAGCCAACTGTAAGCTTATTCAATAATTTGCTTTGTGAACCGAGTATCATAATTAGCTTCTTATATAGAATAATTTATACTTACAAACTGTTTTGTAATCAAGGTTAGGAATAAATAATAACAACTTGTCACAAATGACTGAATGGATGATGGCAAAACTTGTGCTACTATTCTAAGGCTATGAGAAAAATTGACTCAAAAGATGATCGGCTTAAGCCTGTAACTCCAAAAACATGGTTGCTTTTTGCCGTGTTTTGGTTGGCTTTTTCTCAGGCTGCTGTTGCACATGAGCTTAGTCATAGTCTGCTTAATGATTATCAATGTACGGTTTGTCTTTCTCAATCAGATCAATCCAATGGACTGCTCTTAATCAACCCTTTGTCTTTAGCAGAGATGCATGAACCTGAAGGTTTGTGTGAAATAACTTCTGTTTCTATTCCTTCCTTTTCTTTAACCCACAGAAATCGCGGTCCTCCTGCTATCGTTTAAAATTTCCAACTTAAAACGATAAGTTATTAAATCTATTAGACAATCTGAGAGGCCTGGTTAACCAGAACTCTCAGGTTAACTAGATATTGGAGAGACAAACGTGAGAGATAATAAATTTCTGTTGATGGCCTTTTTGCTAACCCATATGGGTGCAATTCTGGCTGTTGATAAACCAACAAACACAGCTGCTGATAAGTCTATTAATATTAAGCATGCAACAAATTCAGAAATTAACAATATCCGAAAGGAATTAAAGATCCTGAGGGAAAGTTATGAACAAAGGATACTTTCTCTGGAAAGCCGCTTGCAACAGGCAGAGAAACAACTGCAAATTGCTGAGCAAGATACCCAGGTAATCGTTGAAGAGAATGCAGAAAAAATTGAGCAATTAGCCATTGAAGTTAGTCAACAAAGTAATCAGAAATCAGCGAATACATTTAATCCTGCTATTGGGGTGATCCTGAATGGCAAGTTTAACTCTCAATCCGCTCAAGATTTTAATATCCCTGGATTTTTTCTGGGCGAAGAAGCCGGGCCTGGAAGTGATGGACTGGGGCTGGGTGAATCAGAAGTTAATTTGTCGGCCAATATTGATGATAAATTCTTTGGTAGCATCACTTTGGCTTTTGGAGAAGAAACGGAAGTAGAAGAGGCATATTTGCAAACTACCAGTATGGATAATGGTTTAGCTATTAAAGCAGGCCGCTTTTTTTCAAATGTGGGTTATTTAAATGTAAGGCATGCACATTCTGATGATTTTGCTTCCAGACCTATAGCCTACGAAGCATTTCTGGGTAAAAACTTTGGAGATGATGGTGTACAGCTAACCTGGCTTGCCCCGGGAGAACTGTATTGGGAGTCTGGTGTTGAGTTGTTTCGTGGAGAATCCTTTCCAGCCTCAGGAGCAGGTAATAATGGCACGGGTACCTGGACTGTATTTAGCCATATAGGAGGCGATCTCAGTGCCAGCCAAAGTTGGCGTGCGGGCATATCCTGGTTAGATGCCAGAGTGAATGGGCGAGAAACAGCTGAAGAAGAGGGAAATAGCGGAGAAAGTTTTAGTGGAGATAGCGAGTTGTTAATTGCAGACTTTATCTGGAAGTGGGCACCCAACGGAAACGCCAGTGAAACCAATGCCAAAATTCAGGCAGAATATTTTAGTCGAACAGAAAGTGGTGACTTTACCGATCTTGCCAGCAAAACTCTAACGGTAGATTCAGACCAGACGGGTTGGTACATCCAGGGCATCTACCAGTTTATGCCGCAATGGAGAATAGGGTTGCGTCAGGAACAACTTGATGCGGATAGTCTGCTTTCTCAAGGCGCTATTTCTCCAAGTGTAAATAACCTGTTTGCAGGAACCATTTTAGATAATTTATCTCACCAGCCAGTGCAAACCAGCTTGATGCTTGATTGGACGAACAGCGAGTTCAGTCGTATTCGCTTGCAGTACAGCAAAAGCCAGATCCTGGCCGATGAAGATGAGCTTTGGACTCTTCAGTATATTGCAGCTTTTGGCGCTCATGGCGCTCATTCTTTTTAAAGAATGATAAGGAGATCTAAATGAAATTTTCTACCTTTGTTTTACTTGTTAGCTTCGCAATTTTTAGTCCTTCGATTAATGCTAAGTTATTTGTGTTTGCTTGTGAACCTGAATGGAGGGCATTAGCAGATGAGCTTGGTGGTGAGCAAGTCATCACTTTTTCCGCAACCACTGGTTTACAGGATCCTCATCATATTCAGGCCCGTCCAAGTTTAATTGCCAAAATGCGTCAGACTGATCTGTTGGTTTGTACTGGAGCCGATCTGGAAGCTGGCTGGTTACCTCTGCTTTTAAGAAGAGCAGCCAGGCCTTCCCTTAAAGCAGGCGATCCGAGTTATTTAATGGCGACAGAATATGTGCGCATTTTAGGTCGACCCAAACAACTTGATCGAAGCCAGGGAGATATCCATGCAACTGGTAATCCACATATTCAAACCAATCCGGACAATATTAAACGGGTAGCCATAGAGCTATCACAGAGATTAGTTAAGCTAGATGCAGAACATAGCGCTTATTATCAACAGCGTTTAGGTGTATTTTTAAATCGGTGGAAAATAGCCCTGAGGCGTTGGAAAAGAATGACTCGTCCATTAAAAGACATGGAAATTGTGGTGCATCATGCCAGTTGGCTCTATTTACAAGATTGGTTAAAATTAAAGCAAGTAGCAGTTTTAGAAGAAAAACCTGGTATTCCACCCACCAGTAGCCATCTGAGCACTATATTAAAACAAATGAAACAGCAACCAGCCAAAGTCATCATTCATGCGGCCTATCAAACGGGTAAACCTGCTAAATGGCTATCTGATAAAACAGCTATACCTGTTCTATCACTTCCATTTACAGTTGGTGGAAATGAACAATCTAAGGACTTATTTAGCTTATATGAAGATACGTTCACACAACTATTAACAGTGGTTAATTCAGTAGACAGGTAAAAATGATGAACTGGAACGCTCTGGATTTTAGCATTTTAGGCCCGGCATTACTGGCAGGGCTATTGGTTATATCAACCCATGTACCCTTAGGTCGTGCAGTTCTGAGTCGTGGCATTATCTTTATTGATCTGGCTATTGCTCAAATAGCCGGTTTGGGTGTGATTGCCGCCGATGCTTTTGGTTGGGAAGCTGAAGGTTGGATGGTGCAAATTGCAGCAGTAACGGCTGCTATGCTGGGGGCTGTATTGCTGCACTGGACAGAGAAACGTTATCCGGATATACAGGAAGCTATTATCGGCGTAATCTTTGTGTTAGCAGCCACGCTTGGGCTGTTGTTACTCACCAATAACCCACATGGTGGAGAACAATTAAAAGAACTGCTGGTTGGGCAAATCCTTTGGGTGTCTTACCAACAGTTATTGCCTATTGCTTTACTTTACTCAGGCATATTAGCAATCTGGTTTATCTGGGATGTTCCGAAACTCCATCGATTAACCTTTTATTTATTATTTGCGGTAACGGTTACAGCCTCGGTTCAGCTTGTTGGTGTTTATCTGGTATTTGCAAGCCTTATTATTCCGGCTCTGGCGGCAAGGCAGAGAGAGCGAAGGCATCAGTTATTAAATGGATACGTTATTGGAGTAGCTGGTTTTGCTTTGGGGTTAGTGATATCAGCCCTATGGGATCTGCCTTCTGGCGCTGTTATTGTCTGGAGCCTGGCTGTCTTAGGTATTTTAGGAGCAACTCTGTTAAAAAGCCCCTTAAAAAGAGCATCTTAAAAAGTACGCTTAAAAAGAGCTACTTGAGAAGTAACTATTCAGCGAGTTGCTAAATGCACC
>JBFFIY010000234.1:0-5979 GCA_041556195.1 Enterobacterales bacterium | reverse complement strand
GCGTGGCCAGAGGCCATTTCTATAAGCATCAATAATCGGTATCATGGCGGCGATTTCATTATCAGGAATAGACATCTGATCTCGCCATCCCACCACCATTGCGGCACTTGCTGCCCAGCAAGATGCGGTACTGCTTTGTGGTTGATATTGTACGGTGTCCCAATGAACAGAGAATCCAGCATTCATTGGCTGAGCATGAAATCCTCTATTTCCCAGAGCAAAGGATGTTGTACGGCCTTCTATCCAGTCAATTTTACTCGGTGTTATAAAACATCCACGATTGAGTCCACTGGCGGCAGGCTGGCCAGTAACATGGACAGCTGTAATCATTGCTTTTAGCTGGCCGGAAGCGGAAGACAGGTGATAAACCGGAGAACCACTGGCACCCATCAATGTTAATATGGGATATTCGATAACTTCCAGATTACTTTGACTTCGTACATAACCCCCGTGTAAATGCTGTTTGTCGCCGTCGATGATTTCATTTAATGCCGGTACTGTGCGCGATCCTGCCGAATAACCACAAACTACGATGGGTAATTGATCAGATGGTGTCATATTCAAGAATTCAAAATATTGACCATTTGGTGCCGCTAATGGAACATTGTCAATTACCGCCAAATCATTATTCCAATCACCTGTGCCGGTGTATCCAGGGGCTATACGCCATGATGATGAGGAAACACTAACTTCGTTGTAGGGTTTTGAGCTTGCACCATTACGACCCGGAATAATTTTGACTGAACTCATGCCGGACAAATTATGTGCACAGGTTAAAATTCTATTCGTACCGATATAAAATCCCGTACCCTGATAAGTACTTCCACTAGCGTTTGTCATTTCAAGTTGGCAAATGGCTGAATGAGGAAATATCGTTGTATTTGGGACACCCGCAAACCATTCTTCGCGTTCAAGACTGAAGGCGTTGTTTTGACACATTAATGCTGATGTAGGATCAGCGGGATCATAAAATGGCCGGATCAGTTCAAATGGTCGAGTTGCATATTGAGTAGTAGGGTGATGATGTAAAGACTCAGACGAGACTACTGTATTTGTTGGTTGGCCTCCATTCGTTGGAGCTGATGCGGGATCTGTCCTCTCAACCCTGAGAGTTGGCTGTTGAGTAGCGGTGTTATTAGTCCCGGGAGGAAGAGGTCCGAAGCCATCATCGTAAACTGAATCATTTGCTATTTGTGCAGGGGGTGTGGGTACTGCAGGTGTTGCAACATTGGAAGGATCGTTAGAAACAGTCAATGCATCTCCACCCCACTCTATAATTGCGGAACCGTTAGTGCCATAGACAGGAGGTGTAGTGCCACTAATCAACCTGCGCAAGCCTCTTTCGGATAGACCACTGGTATTGACGTACATGTTTCCATTATTTGGATTTTGAACAAAATCAGGTCGATTCTGTGAATTTTCAGGAAATGTTGCCAAACCAAAATATAATCTGGGATTACCGACAAAATTTGATAAAACCTGGGGAGGCACAAGATAAACGGCTTCTCCACGCCGAGCGCGAATAGCACCACCGACTCTGCTGGAGTAAAAATTGTTTCTTTTTCTCCGATTTCGGTTTTCAACTTTAAACAAAGCAGGATCGGTAGCAAGACCTACTTCGAACAATGGACTCTCGGTACGTATAGTAAAACCGAGAACATTAAATCTGTCATCAACAGATCCACGGTTGGCTCGAATTTGTGGCATAACTCCTCCTACCATCAACTGGACTTATGTTTCGAAATTTTTTTCGTAACAGAGTCGGATTTTGCATCTAAATTTTCTACCAAAGGTTGCATTGAAGGATCCGTCATTAGCTCCCAGAAGTGCTCTGGTGTTTCGATTCCTATAGCTGCTAAATAAGGCTTCATAAACGTCTGAATACTTTTAAGGTCCTGGAAATAACTTTTCTTACCGGTTTGAACGTGTTCAATCGATCCTCTCCATTCAACCTTGGTTGTACTTCCACCTTCACGCCATACTCGAACGATAAAGGAGGAGGATTTTTCTTCACTCAATGACATCGCGTTCATCTCTTGGTTCATCCAAGTATCAACCATGCACATCACACACACATCACGGCTCTATCACACGAGCGTCACATCCTTGAAAATTGAGTGATAACAGCCCAAAAAACTTATGAAATAGAAGCGCTTAGAAAGAGGACGTTATGGATAGATTGGTCAACTGATTAATTCAGGGTCAATGAGGGAAGAAAGTTGTCAGTTACTAACCGAGAGGATGATTTCAGGTTAAAAGAATTGTAACTATTCAGCGAGTTGTTAAATGTGTCTGTAGCTGTTCAGGTTGCCTCTAAAAAAGAGCCTCAGGCTTTTGGCTCCTGCAAAACCTGTGTACATGCCATCCGTGGCAATAAGTTCGAGGCAAAAAATGTGAGTATACTCGATTATTTGACCATTTTTGAACGATGAAATGGCCCATTTTAGGGGTAAGCTGAATAGTTACAAAGAATTCAGTTTAGATTACGCCAGAAGTTAGTGATCAATGTATTCACACAAACGCGCCGAATTGATAAAACCGGTAGACTTTCCCGCTATTTTGCCAACAAATTGGCACTATGTTTTAACTGAGCGTCAGCAATCGCCATATGTTCACGTGCCTGATTAATTAAAGCGCGGGATGCCACCTGAGACTGAGGCACTCCACTTATGCTTCCTATGCCAGTGATGTCAGGAGTGCCAGGAATGTCTTTCAAAATATTAAAATCTTCCAATGCATTGTAATGAGGTTCCAAATGAGAATAATCAGACGGATGTAATGCATGATCTGCTATGGACTGATAAAGTTGCATGGTCTGTAGCATTGGTGGGATTGCCAACTCTTTGCGTAACAGGTTACGACAGGTTTCAAATTGACGTAAGGCCAAAGCACGTTGACCATTAAGTTCATACAATTCCATTAGCTCTCTATGGATATCTTCTTGTAGCGGCTCATTATCCAATATTAGCTGAGCATAGCGAACGCTCGAACCGTAATCTCCAGTCGTACGTGAATAGGAAGCAAGTTTGCCCAAAATCTTAAAATAAACACGGCGTAACTTTTCCCTTTCCCGCAAAGCCCATTCTGCATTGAAATCACCCAGAATATCAGCCTGATATAACCTTACTGCAGAATTTAACGCCTCAATATCACGACTCTTCAACTGAGCTATAGGCAATTCAAGGACACCCCGAACTTTCTTCCTGAACTCCTCTATATCAAGATAAACATCCGCTTCTTTTCTAAAGCAAATAAATCCACGGCAATCACGATTAATCAGTTCACCTGCCTTATAATGATCTTTTTCAATATTTTTTCGTAATCGCCAAAGAATGTTGTTAAACGCGCCCTGACTAACCTCGGAACCGTATAAATCATCCCATAGCTCAGCTACCAATTTTTCACGGCTAAAATAATGACCTCGAAAAAGCGCTAGAAATGCCAGAACATTGGCTAATCTACTAGTCAGTAGTAATGTAATTGTGCGCCCATCGGGAAAAGCTTGTTGAACAGAGAGAGAGCCAAAGAGTTGAATATGTAACATATGTCATTCCTTTGAAGGTTAATTAACTCAGAAAACCAGACTAATTTAGTGTGTTAAAATTTTACCAATCAAACCGAATTACTTTATCACTTTAACTGGATAGAGTTTAGTTGGCTAACCAATTTTGTCAAGCTCAAACACAGTTAAAATGAGTTGTTGGTGTAAATAAATCAAATGATCAAATCGGGTAGTTATTTGTAACGGAAGCAACCTGTAATATTTATACCCGTTCTACCTCAAATTATAAATTTTAATATACAAAAAAACAGTTTACTTAATCTAGCAAAACGGCCAATTATTGGTGCTTGGACAGGTTAGCACAAAGTTATGTCTTTCCATTAGGAGCTCTATAGCATATCTTTTTAAAGACAAATTTATGATCCGCTAAATATTGCTGAGCCTAATCTAATTGACATGTAAAAACTTTAGGGAAATCTAAGGAAAATCTAAGGAAAATCTCAGCAATTCAGGAGTTTTTATTTTTTCCAAACAAATATTTTATTTGAAAATTTCAGATATGAGACGATATACCTGGCATCAGCAAAACATAGCTGATAATATTCTTTTAGATAGCAATTTCAAACACGCTCAAAATTTTTAAATTTTAGAGTATCCAGTTTACTCAATATCACTCATTTTCATAACCAGCCTATGATAAAGGACTTCCAAATTGGTGAATGGTTAGTGCAACCATCCACCAAAACTATAACAAGGCTCGGCATTGAAATAGAGATCGAACCTAAAACAATGCTATTGCTTTGTGCTTTAGCCGAAGCCGAAGGTAAAGTAGTTTCTCGGCAAGCATTATTCGATAAAGTATGGGATAACCAAATTGTCAGCGATAATGCTCTTAATACCTGTATTTCCAGCATCAGGCACCATTTAAAAGACGAACAAAATAACCAATACATTAAAACCCGCCCTAAATTAGGTTATCAGCTCACCGTACCCGTGGTTTGGCTGGTTACTCAGCAGAAGAACCTTAAGCAAGAGCATTCATTCTTAGCATCATTTTTAAAGCGTTATTGGCCCTTTTTTTTAATCCTGGTATTGATTATCCTCCCTGGATATCATTATGTCATTGAAAAAAATACGATCCTGCCACCATTTGCAACTGAACCAAAATCAACCGAACCACAAACAACCAACATTGGGCATCAATCGCGGGCTCATGTCGTGGAAATCATGAAGCAACTCCAAAACAATTTGCAACTGACTAAAAATACCTACCTTGCACAACGCAATAAAAGAAATGAGTTAGTCAAAAAATTACTCGAACGATTCCCTGGATCCAGAAATCTCAGTTGGAACACTTTGTTTCTAACAGGGAAATACAGGTCCAGTGAGGTTGGCTGATACAGGTGATATTACCAACTCTGTTATTCCCGCAATTCCACACAATGGTTGTAGTCCGTCAACGAACGGTGCTGATATGACTGGCAATATTGCCCTGGTGATCCGAGGCGCTTGCAGTTTTAGTACTAAATATAATAATGCAGCGGCAGCTGGTGCCACAGCAATTGTAGTGTATAACGATGGTACTGGCTCAACTCGACTTGATCCGATTTCGATGGGTGGGCTGGGCAGTGCAACGATCCCTGGAGTAATGATAGGATTTGTTAACGGAGACTTAATCAACACCACTTCTAACGGTGGTGAGATAGTTACCGCAACTGTTGGTTCCAATATTCAGATAAGCTTACAGAATTGAATCGCAAGATTTTCTTCTCGCGGACCTAATGGTGGAGCCTCTGATATCATAAAACCCGATGTGGCAGCACTGGGTGTTGCAATAATAGCCAGGGAAACGCTTTTCCCTAATGCCAATGCTAGGGTGGTCAATTATTCCAGTCTATCAGTGGAACCTCTATGGCGAGCCCTCATGTGGCGGGAACCTTTGCCCTGTTAAAACAGGCTCACTCGGACTGGTCAGCGGCAATGGCCCGATCAGCATTGATGACCACTGCACGATAAAATCTTAAAAAGACCTTTGGAGAAACTGCAGCAGATCCCTTTGACATTGGTGTAGGACATATTGTCCCTGATGATGCTTTCGATCCAGGTCTGGCATATGATGACAATATAATTGACTATGTGCGTTTTACTTGTGCTGCTGTTGGACAACCTCCAATTTTTAGCGCAGGAACCTGTGCTTTCTTTGGTTCTATTGATTCGAGTGATCTTAACCTGGCATCTATAGGTATTGCAGATTTGGTTGGCTCTCAGACCATTACTCGAACAGTGACAAGCGTGGCAAACAACAATGGAAATAAGACTTTTAATGTTTCAGTAGATGCGCCCACTGGTGTGGATGTGTCGGTTTCACCTACTAGCATCAAGCTAAAACGAAGCAACCTCCGAAGAAGTGATGGATGTAGTAAACTCCCAGGGGGCGTTTATTATCCCGGTGGTTGATTATTTTGCCGCAGGCGTAG
>JBFFIY010000233.1:0-6049 GCA_041556195.1 Enterobacterales bacterium | reverse complement strand
GATTTAATCGATGCTAGATTGTCTATGTTCATGATAGTTCTCATAATAGAGATCATGGACTAAATAGATAAATATTTCAGGCTCTTTTTATTCTGGAATCACTTACTTCTTTCGGGCTCATTTCATATTGGACAAGGCTTGGACTTGCGTCTAATGAAAAAACATGGCATGTTTAACAAAGAATAGGATCCCGGGACAGTCAGCAATTGAGTTTGGGATTGTATTGTCCAAACCACCAGCTGAAATATATATTGAACCTTACTTATCTCTAAACAGGGATGATTTCCTGCTAAAACGTTTCAACCTTAGCAACATTGCTACTGAAAATGGGGATATTTTAAACGGTGTGCGTGATGTAGTATGGGAAAAACAAAGTGACACCAGAATAATTGTAGATGATCTCAATCCTGATTTTCGTGTTATAACAGGTGATGGTGAGGAGGGGTTACGATTAGCCGGACAAACCCGAAAGGGAGTGTAGCTACCCGTATGGAACCAAATCAATGGAGTGTTCGTCCTGTGCCAGGCGCCTGGGGTAAATACCGCCATACAATTGCTTATATTCGTGCAGGTGATGGTAGTAGCAAAGCTATATTTCCTGTGAAAATACCCGGCTCAGAT
The DNA here is from genome assembly GCA_041556195.1 of Enterobacterales bacterium. Classification (GTDB taxonomy): domain Bacteria; phylum Pseudomonadota; class Gammaproteobacteria; order Enterobacterales; genus 21-14-all-40-8. Next base: position 5,428 of record JBFFIY010000233.1, on the reverse strand, counting down.
CTCTGGACATTAGAGGTCCATGTGCCTCAATTAGATTTTGTGGAAAATAATTACAGGGGTAACTGGGAACTGGAAATAGTTACCGCTAATGGTAGGAGCGCTGTTACCTACAATGCGAACCAGAATAATATAGGTTGGAATGTAGTCGGTGAGTTCGAATTACCTGCGGGTGAAGTGTTAGTAGAATTTAGCAACAAAACTGATGGCAGACTAGTTATAGCTGATGCGGTGGCCTGGTCCAGGAAAAACTAAAAATATTTCTTTGATTAATGCTTCTGCGAAAATAGGGGGATATTTCCAATTTATTTTGGGATATGTAGCAAAAAATGAACAAGTTAGGAATAGTGGGGGGAATGGGACCATGGGCAGGCGCTGATTTGGCTGCTAAATTGATACGTGAGTGTGAAAGCAACTGTGATCAGGACTATATCCCTTTTGTACTTGCAACGGTACCGAATAATACCAGCGAAAGAAGTGATTTTCTTATGGGACGCACAAACATTACGCCAGCTTACGGCATTGTACATGCGCTTAAGGAACTGGAAATGCTGCAAGCCTCAATTATCGGGATCCCCTGTAATACATCTCATGCTCCCGAGATATATACTCAAATATTGATGCAGATAGATAAACTGGGACTTCAGCTAAAAATACTACATATTGTTGATGAAGTGATGATACATCTTCGATGCTATCATCCATATGTTGAAAACATAGGAATATTAAGTACTGTTGGAACTCGCTTGAGTAATATATATCCCGATGCACTGGAACAAAGTGGTTACAATGCCCTGAGTTTGAATGAAATACAGGCGGTCAAACTTCATGAAGCAATATATGATCCGGAATATGGCCTGAAGTCTCGACAATTTCCAGCGACAGCTCTTGCTTGTAAAATTGTCAGGGAATGTGCCGATGACCTGATAAAACAGGGCGCAGAGGTTATCATACTGGCTTGTACAGAATTACCTTTGGCTATCAGGGAGTCTTTATTGGACGGTGTTTACATCATAGATTCTACTTTAGTGCTAGCCAGAGCCATGATTAAATCGTTGGAGCCCGGAAAATTAAAACCATGGCACTTGAAAAACCCAGGAAGAGAAACAAGGGTTGAACTTGGCTAAAATGGTAGAACTTTCTGATTATATAGAACATCAGCAGTGATTGATAAGAGCATAACGTACAAAAAAAATAGTGGATCTCACACGTGAGTTATAGTAATTGGAGCAATTAAGATACCAGTTATCTGGTTAATGATAACTTAGAGTAATACATTAGATTTATAGGCTAAGAAACTGTTTTATATTGGATATAACAAGTAAAATATCTGCAATAAAATGTTGTGTAAGTTTAAGTGAAATTTTCAGGCATTTTTTTCATATAAGGATAAAATTTTTTGGGGAAAAAATTATCTGTACGGAGTCGCATTGTTAGAGCCGCGATGATGTAAATGAAAAAAAAAGATGCAATTAGCAGTACATTCAGATCAGCTAGTAAAACTGAATAGCAAAAAAAGCAGTACTGATCTAAAACTCGGTTTGCTTTCAAACACATTTGTTATAACAAATCGCCCTATTTATAGTTGCTGAACCAAGCTTCAAGATAGGGTGTTGATCTGGTCTGAAACTGCATAGCAGCAAAATTAATTATTAGTGAATCGATCCTGACTTAAAAAGAGATCGAAATAGGAGCCTCTGGATGGCTGTAAATGTAATTATAGACATAGTCAGACAATTAATTGAAAAAGGTGTTTATCTTTATGTGGACGGATCTGAATTAAAATTCAGATCTAAGAAGGGGTTATTCTCAGACGTACAGAAAAAGTAAGTACAGGAAAATAAAGCGGAAATCATCAACTACTTGCTCAAACTTAAACAAAACGGCTCTAAACAGCGCCAGAATGTACCGGAGATCCAGCCTCGAGATAAATTGAGTAATATTCCACCTTCGTTTGCCCAACAGCGTTTGTGGTTTATTGACCAATTAGGGGAAGGCAGTTTGCAATATAACAGCCAGGGTCAACACCTTATGCAAGGAAATTTTCAGGTCAACGCCTTTCAACAGGCATTGAAAACGTTGCTGGATCGACACGAAGTATTGCGAACTCATTTCAAGTCGGTAGCTGGTGAAGCGCAACAAGTGATTGTTAAAGATTACGATTTGCCGTTCACTCAACATGACTTTTCTCAATTGAGTGTTCAGGATAAAGCCGTTCAGGTGCGGCGAGTGATGCGAGATGAAACTGCGATTCCATTTAACTTAAGCCGGGATCTGATGGTACGTGTGTGCCTGCTAAAGCTATCGAATACCCATCACCTGCTCCTTTATACCATGCATCACATTGCCAGTGATGGCTGGTCGATAGGCATATTTAAAAGAGAACTTAACCTGTTGTATAAAGCCTACAGCGAAAAACAGGACAATCCTTTAGCTCCGTTGAAAGTTCAGTATGCCGATTATGCATTGTGGCAACACAATTGGTTGCAGGGAGAGGTATTAGAAAAACAATTAGGTTATTGAAAAGAACATCTTGCAGATTTACCCTTGATGCACAGCCTTCCATTAGATAAACCACGTCCTACTTTGCAAACCTTTGATGGAAGATTTTTTCAGTTACCACTTAGTAAAGAAGTTGGTGATCAGATTAAATCACTGTGTGAAACCCATGAAGTCACACTATTTATGTTCTTACAGACTGCGTTCGCGGTTTTATTGAGTCGCTACAGTAATGAGACTGATATAGTGATGGGCTCAGCAGTAGCTGGTCGTATGCATGCTGATGTAGAGAACATGATTGGCTTTTTTCTTAATGTACTAGTCCTTCGCACCGATTTATCGCACAGTCCGAGCTTTAGCGAACTCCTGAAGAAGAATAAAGCCGTGATCCTCAATGCCTATGAGCATCAATCCATTCCTTTCGAGATGCTGGTAGAAGAACTCAGCCCTGAGCGACATTTAAGTCATTACTCAGTAGTTCAAATTTTATTTGGTGTACAAAATAATGAAGGAGACTTGTCCGCTATGCCTGCATCGAATAAGGATGCTGGAGGCGAAACACCGAAGATCTTTTCCACACGTGAGATGACAACACGATTTGATTTATTTATGAATTGGGAGATACACTCTCACTGGCCTGGCTTTATAACACTTCATTGTTTGAAGATGAAACTATCTCCCGTATGGCCAGGAGTTACGAAGTCTTGCTGAGTAGCATTATCGAGAGTTTATCCAAAGAGACAAGACAAGAACAGGCAGAACAAGAGCTACCTGTTAATTATCTGAATTTGTTAAGTGAAGCAGAAAAACAAAAATTATTAGTCGACTGGAATACCAATGAGCTCAATTTCCCTCAAGGGAAATGTATTCATGAGTTGTTTGAAGAACAGGTTGCCAACTATCCAGATGCCATCGCACTTGTAGATGAAAGTCAGGAACTGAGCTATAGCGAGTTAAATCATCGCTCTAATCAGCTGGCACATTACCTGATAGAGCAGGGTGTAAAACCAGATCAGCTGGTTGTATTATATATGGAACGCTCATTAGAGATGATTATTGCCTTGTTGGGAATTCTCAAGGCCGGCGGAGCCTATGTACCACTCGATCCGGCTTCCCCAGAAGGTCGGTTGAACTACATGCTCAATGATTGTAAGGCTTCTATTATTTTGACCCAGGGCAATTTACGAAATAACTTACCTGGGCAACAGAAACAAAACATAATATGCCTGGATGATGAAACCACCCGTTCAGAGTTGCTAAGCAATACTCAGACAAATGTAGAGAGACAGGCACAAGGACTCAATAGCGAGCACCTGGCTTATGTTATTTATACCTCTGGTTCAACGGGTCAACCGAAAGGCGTTCTGGTCAACCATCGTAGTGTTTGTGATTTTCTGTTTCATGCTGTGGAAGACTTTTTACCGGAGCATATAGTGGGAGCAGTTGTGAGTTCACCTTTAGTATTTGATGCAACAGTTGGCTCGTTGTTGGTGCCACTATGTGCAGGAAAATACGCCGAGCTATTACCGGAAGGTGTGTTTGCGCTGGATCGTTTAGGAGATTGCTTGGCGGATGATGAAGAATCTTATCTTTTTAAAGTCACGCCATCCCATCTGGAAGCCGTGTTATCCAAAGGTTATATGCAAAAAAATGCGCAAGCCCGCCATGTTATCGTGGTGGCAGGAGAGCCACTTAAGCCGACAAGCATCAGTCATTGGATGAAAGAGCTTTTACCCGCATCGTTGTTTATTAATGAATACGGTCCTACCGAAACCACCGTTGGCTGTACCACCTACCCAATAGCTGAATCGTTTCAGGATATGAATACAACGACAGTACCAATAGGGCGCCGCTTTGGTGATACAGCGAGTTGCGCCAACATCAATGTATTTGAGTATTTCAACTGGTTGCAGTGGGAAAATGAAAATGTGGTGGTCGATCCTGAACATTACCTACCTTGGAATTATCAGAAAAATAATGTCGAGAGTTCGCTTTAAAGGAGCAACTCCCACTTTCTTCATTCAACTACGAGCGTCAAGCTATGCTGCCGTAAGCTCACGACCTATTAGTCGTTGATAATATTTTGTATGCTCACGGTCGCTCTCCCTTCGTTGGGGAGAGAAAAATACTTGTAGCAATGACATAACTTTATCTCAAGGCCCCTGAGTCAGGGGCTTGATAGGGAAGGGGATCGCATGGTGTTATTTAGCAGTCTGGAGTTTTTAGATCACCAGAAAAGCAGTCAATATTAGTACGTATGGAACGGCTAATATCAATATTCGGTCTAAAATTTCATGCCAGAATTGCAGTTTTTTTAAGTTTGCTTTTTTTTGGTTAACTAGCGTCTTTAATCTGGTCTCTTTATTTGTGTCGCCTAAAACTCGTATTTCACTTATCTCACCATCTTCATCATATGATGTTTCAATCTCATTTTCTTTAAACACTTCTATTATTCTTTTTTTATGTGTCTCATAAATTTCTGCGAAAAAATATAATGTGATTACTGTTTGTGTAAAGGTGAAATAGAGTAATATAAGATATGTGGCATTCATGATCCTTTCCATTGATAGTTTTTTTAGCTCAATTCCCAGCAATGTTATATCTTGGATATTTATATCTAATATTTTACCTATTATAATAGCTGTGCAAAATATAAGGATATTTCTTCTTTCTTTTTCTTGTCTTGAATCCAGTTTCATTAGTTTTTTAACCTCTCAAACTAGTTGTACAATTAGTGTTTTTAATTCTTTTTGTGTTGATGCATGTAATACTTTCTATTTGTATCATAGATCTCACTTTCCGCACCAAATTAATTCAATCTATTCTTTTTTGTGCGATATATCTCACAAGGTTTTCAGCCATAGATCAAACAATTTATGGCGAAAAGATCAAGGCTTAGCTGCTCCTTTTCTGGAATAATCAAACGATATTC
>JBFFIY010000232.1:0-6353 GCA_041556195.1 Enterobacterales bacterium | reverse complement strand
CTATGTTCATGATAGTTCTCATAATAGAGATCATGGACTAAATAGATAAATATTTCAGGCTCTTTTTATTCTGGAATCACTTACTTCTTTCGGGCTCATTTCATATTGGACAAGGCTAGAACTTGCGTCTGATGAAAAAACATGAGATCTTTAACTTCAAATTGAATACAAAATGCATGGAAAACAGTTGCTAGGTATGGCTAAGATTCAAAAAACACAACAAATCAAAGCCAACTCCAAAAAAATACTTTTCTCACTTAGCAAACAAAAACCATAAATAAGTATCAGGCGGCTGTGTCCAGCGGCACAGTCCAACAGAGATTTATATTGAATAGTCATTCAACATAAATGCTAAATAGTTATACACGGATAAGGAGTAAGTGGTGGACAAAACTAAATTTAGTGTAACCATTAAGTACATAGTTCTAATTATAGGGCTATCAATCACTGCAATTGGAATTTTCACATATTCTTGGTTCAATTCCTGGGTTATTACAATAGATAGCTTTGTTAAGCTCACTGGACTAGGAGTTGGAGTCACAACTGCTATATATGCGGCCATGAATATTAGGCATATAAGCGATGCGCATCGGAATAACATAAAACAAAAGCAGAAAGAATTCTCGATTCAACTAATGAGTAGCTGGCTTGATCCAGAGATGACAAAAACATTTTTAAGCGCTAATCCTATGTTAGATTCAATTAAAAATGCCTCAAGTGATGACAATGCTTTAGAGATATTTAACAAAGATAATGCTGGGCGGCATTCTCTTATAGCCATCCTAAACTTCTTTGAGTTAATTGCTTCATCAATAGATAATTGCGTGGCAGACGAAAAAATCCTAAAAGATTTCTTTAGAGGTATAGTTCTAACTCACTATAATTTACTGAATGGAATAATTGATCTTCGGCGAAAGAAATCAAATAATTTGAGGATTTATAAGAAATTTGAGAGTTTGGTAAAAAAATGGTCTTAATGAGCTTTTTGTATAATAACGCCAGTCATTCATCGAAATAACTAAGAAAAAATTCAAAAGTATCTAATCTTTTCGAGATATACGACAATAATGTCGTTTTCTACGGTTTCAATAATAGCTCCCAAATCGTGTTAGGTGCTATCAATTGCAGCTTAGAGGGAATTTCGTTACTATCAATTAAACTTGGATATACGAACATAAAGTCCGCTCTATCAAGCTGTTAGGCACAAGGAGTAAGTCATTGAGCAAAAGTATTTTTCTCAGTCACACCAGTACAGATAAACCATTTGTTCGCAAGTTAGCTTCCGATCTTGAAAGCCATGGTGTGCGTTATTGGCTCGATGAGGCAGAAATTAAAGTTGGTGAATCCCTTATAGAGAGAATTCGCCAAGGACTTGATGAAGTAGATTATGTTGCGGCTGTGCTTTCACCTAATTCAATTAACTCCCCTTGGGTTAAGCGTGAGCTTGACGTGGCAATGAACCAAGAAATCTTAGGACAAAAGGTAAAAGTCCTTCCAATCCTTCACCAGCAATGTGATTTACCAGGCTTTTTGTTGGGCAAGTTTTATGCCGATTTCACAGATCAAAATAACTATACTCCGGCCTTTAAGCGTCTGGTTGAAAGTATGGGATTAGTATTCAACAAATCGGTATTTGACTCAAAAATCAATGGGACCACGTTAGGAAATGCACTTGATCGAGCATTTACATTCAATCTTCCAATGCTAGTCAAGCCTTTTCACCGTCCATTTCAATACATGGGTATGAGTATTTCTGATGCGGCGGATGCCGTCGGAGGAATACCAAATAAAGTTGGAAGTATCATCGTCGAAAATGATGAGTGCCTATTGCTGCTTGAAGCAGAAGGGAATTTTATCAACTATGTAGAGGCTGATCTAAAGCGAACCGCTCCATTTAAGCAAGATCAGGAATTTGATCCAGAGCTAATGCTTGGAGCTTTGAGTATAAACCCAAGTGAACTTGATTTAGTACGGACAAAAACACACTGTCATACTTTCTATGACCACAAGAAGAAATTAAAAATTAACGTAATGTGTGCCTACGACGACGGTCCTATATCGGTTTCTTTCAGCTCTAAGTACTATGGTATGTAATTCATGACTAACAAACGGCTTAAATTCGCTCCGCCGGACGCTCACTATGTTAGCGCTGATCTAGCTGGGCATTATGTTGCTCAACGAAGGTGGTAATTGATTTCAGATTCCGTACCTTGGAAAGGTAAATCCTTGAAAATAACTGTGAAATTGAGAACTTATGGCGCTGAAAAAACGTAGCGATTCAATTGAAGTGTTTTTTAAAGTCAAAGGGCTGTAGTTATCTTAAAACGGACATAAAGCTATGCAGGCATAGCTTTCTTGTTCGGTAGGCTGAAGATATCAATTGCATGATTAATCTTATCGCTATATCGTTACTAACAGTATAACAATTCTCTTTATAAATACGGGCAAGGGAAATGATCGCTATAAGACACCTTCGAATTTCAAATTTTAGGGGAATTAATCATCTTTTATGGACACCAGGTCCCGGAATAAACTGCATAATTGGCCCCGGCGATTCATGCAAGTCCTCTGTTATTAGCGCCATCGACCTAGTCCTTACTGCTCGACGCAGCATATCATTTAACGATTCAGATTTTCATAACATGAATGTAAATCAGCCAATCGCTATAGAAGCCACCATTGGCAACCTTCCTAATGAATTTCTAGAACTAGAAAGGTACGGTTCATTTTTGAGAGGCTTTAATCCAATTTCAAAGCAAATATTTGATGAACCAGATAATAATATTTTAGAAACCGTTGTGACTATTCGGTTAATTGTCAACCAAGATTTACAGCCAGAATGGGGTTTATATTCAGTAAGAGCAGAGCAAGAGCAACTAGAGAGAAACTTAACCTGGAAGCAACGTGAAGCGATATCACCAATTAAGTTAGACGACTACAGTGACCGCCATCTAGCATGGGGCAAATATTCTTTGTTGAATAAATTAATGGGTGATACGCCGGATGTCGCCGGCACGTTAGCCAGTATCGCCAGACAATCGAGAGGAAATTTTCAACCGCAACCGGCAAATGTATTTGATCCAGCCCTTACTCGGGTGAGAGATATCGCCAGAAGACAAGGAATTAGTGTCGGAGAGCTTAAAGCTCAATTGGACATCAAAGGAGTCTCCTTATCAAATGGCGCGATAGCGCTGCACGATTCAAACGACACACCATTAAAACAGCTAGGAACGGGCTCTACCCGACTCTTAGTGTCAGGTATCCAAAGAGAAACCTCAAATGCAGCTATTATGCTTGTCGATGAGGCAGAGCTAGGACTTGAACCATTCAGAATCTCTAGATTGCTTACAGAATTAGGCGCGATAGAGCAAACTCCCACAAAACAAGTCTTTATGACTAGCCATTCTCCTCATGTTGTAAAAGAACTCAAACCTGAGCAACTATTCATCCTTAGAAAACACATAATTCCACAACCACCACCAAACACGAATATATTAAGTATTGTCCATTCGATATACCCTATTCCTTCAGAAGGTCAAAGCAAACTGATTGTTCGAAATTGCACAGAAGCGTTATTTGCAAACAAGGTAATCGTTTGTGAAGGAGTAACTGAAATAGGTCTTTTAAACGGATATGACAGATACAAAGCATCCAGAGGACAAACATCTAATCAAGAAAGGGGAGCGGTATGTGTTAATGGCGCGGGCGATCATATGTTTGAGCGAGCGAAGCTGTTTAAGCAACTTGGATTCCCTACAGCAATTTTCAAAGACTCAGACAAGAATGACGAGCAACTAACTCAAATGCAAGAAGCGCGGAGACTTAATATCGATATATTTGAATGGGACGGTGGTTTGGCTACAGAAAATGCGCTGTTTCAATCCTGTCCGTTAACTGCGTGTAGCGCTTTATTATCCATAGCGTCCGACAGAAAATCCGAGATTACAATCAATAACCATATTACTCAAATGTCGCAAAATTCATTAACCTATCAAGGATGTTTCGGTGCATTTAATGACTCAATGAGAGTACCATTAGGCACTATTTCTAAAAAGAGCAACTGGTATAAAGATCTAGAAACGGCAGAGCGAATAGGGGCCGAAGTCGTTGGACCGAATTTTGATCAAACTGGGATGCCGTTTCAGCAAGTTTTCGCGCAGTTAGAATCTTGGGTGTCATGAGCGAGTAATCGATTATGAATGTGAACGACATCTTCTCATTTCATCATGGAATGATAGTGGCACCAGCTGGTGCCGGTAAAACACATAAAATTGTTGAATGCCTTAGTACACCTACGAACAAGCCTTACTTAGTATTGACTCATACAACTGCTGGAGTAGCAGCATTAGACAAGCGCTTAAAATCCAACAACATACCAAAGAAAAATTATAAACTATTAACGATCGCATCATGGGCCATAAAGCTAGTCCAACGCTTTCCCGCATTGTCCGGAATACAATATAATGCTAGCGTGACACCAAACTATGTGGGCATCCAATTTGCTGCAGCTAATCTACTGTCGAATCGTCATATTGATAGTATTTTACAAGCAAACTATGATCGGGTTTTCGTCGACGAATATCAAGATTGTTCTACAAGCCAGCACTCCTTAATTTCAGCCTTAAAAAATATTTTGCCTGTGACTGCTTTCGGCGATCCTATGCAAGCTATATTCGGGTTTTCTAATGACGGCTTGCCAAGCTGGGACACTGAAGTCCTTCAAGAACTTCCTGTTATAGGTGAGTTAGATACACCATGGCGATGGAATCTGGTTGGTAATCATGAACTAGGTCAATGGGTACTTTCAGCAAGAAATATCTTGTCCAGTGGAAGGCAAATAGATATTTCTCAGAGGCCGTCCAATATAAATTGGATTCGTTTGACAGGTAACCAGGGCGTAGATCTCAATAACCAAACCAATGCCATTTACCAGCTATATTCTTTTATACCTCAAGGACAAAGCATATTAGTAATTGGCGATTCTCGAAGTGCTGAAATTAGACATAACTTCGCTAAAAGAGTAAATGGTCTTGGAGTGGTAGAACGAGTCGAGTTACCTGATATCATAAGTGCTTTTTCTTTAATCACTAATTCTACAGGAGTAAGTCAGCTGACAAATGCTCTGGATCTCTTATCAAAAATGATGACAGGGCTGAATAAGTCCCACCTATTAAGAAGAGTAAATACTCTACTTAATAATAGAAGCAGGACTGAACCAACAGAATTAGAAGCTACGGCCGTTAAGGTAGCACAGGAAAACTTTCCCGAGAGTTTACTTGAATTGTTCAAAATAACGAAAAATTTAAGAGAGGTTCGAATATTCAGAAAAGCCGCGCTAAACATTTGCATTGAAGCTCTAAGCAGTTTCGCTTGTGGTGCAAGTCAATCTTTAAATGGGGCAATTGCGAAGGCTAGAGAAGCTAGAAGGCACTCGGGAGAAAAAAGAATACCTTTAAGGGCAATCGGCTCGACTTTATTGCTGAAGGGATTGGAGGCCGATCACGTCGTAATTTTAAACGCTTCGCCAGCCAATAATGGAATGAATGCAAAAAATCTTTATGTTGCACTATCTCGAGGAGCAAGGAGTATTACAGTTTTTTCTGAATCTCCTATATTAGGTTAACTTGATTGTTAGCCAACAATCAGAGCAATCTAAGTATAGATTATTAAGGTTGAATGACTATATTTGGCACCGAAAAGACAAACGTCTCAAATCAAAGCTAAATTTTAATTCGAGGGTCTTAGTTTGACCCTTAGCCGACAGTGGTGACAGCGAGCACGACTAGCTCTGAACATCACAAAACAGAGGTTGCGCGTTTGTTTATTCTTACCTAGGTCAAGGAAATTTCTTAAAAATCACTGTACATTATTTGTTTAGTTGAAAAGTGTTAGCGTATTAGGTTGCCAGCGAAATTATGCTAAGTGATTGATAATTTGGATTAATCACATTGTGAGATGGAATATTAGTCACAGTCTGTAACCTACTGATTTTAAAAATAAATAAATTTTAAGGCAGAAAATGAACTGTTTTAGTGTCGTTTGCTGCATTAAATAAGCGTTCGGCAGTCAAGAAGTATCACAGTCGTAAATATCTCTAGGACAGGCGCTTTCAAAAAAAACATTCTAAAACAAAATTTTCAGAATTATTTTTTTATAATATAAAAAGGAAGCTGTTGAGTATTCTGTATCGTTTGTTTTTTTGATGAAATGCTGAATTTAAGATAAACCTGTCCGTAAAATGCTTTTAAGCTCATCAGAAAATCATTAGCTTGATTAAAAAAGTGAGTAGTTAGCCAGTATTTTGGTAATCTTGACGTTGAAATAGAAATCTTGAACGATAAAGTTTTTCAAAT
>JBFFIY010000231.1:0-6355 GCA_041556195.1 Enterobacterales bacterium | reverse complement strand
TCAACGGACAGTTAATAATTATCATCCTGCGCCTAGGGTGTAAAATAACCTGCCACCCGAATAAGTCTCTTGTGTCGGAGGTCAGCTCCTTAAACCCAGTTTGTACCTTACTCGTCCATAGAGCGTTTGTATTTGTAGCTGGTATTCCTTCTGTCATCACCGATCTAAGGGAAACTAGCCCCTCGTCAGTAAGAATTAAAAGATCGCCATTATAAGATAGTAAGCACCTTCTACCTAATGGCCTACCAACATCAAACACGCCAACCAAAGACCACGTTGTTGCGCTTGCCGGATCAGTCCCGGCGTATACAATGGCTTGGCCTTCCGAAGTAATAAATATCCCCAAATCGTCCATCCCCTGACCGGTGTCCCTGCTCCATGACCCCATAGCCATCATGTACCCACCTTTAGAGGCTACGCCTGTCATTATAAATTTAGTCGCGGCTCCAGTGTGAGATTCAACGGGTAAATACCAAACATCAATATCATCCTCCTCGCCAAACCACATTCTATTCTGGTGAGTATGGCACCATATTAGATTGGCGATTGTCGGGCCTGTAATAGTTGAGTTAGCAAATGAGGTGCCATCATAAGTCCTCGGAGTATCAGCTCCATTACACATGAACATAAAGTGGCCACCCGTAGACCCTATTTGTGTTGATTGCCATCTACCATTAGTTAGCCCGGTAATAGTAGCGAAGCCAGACCCACCTAAGTCTCCTGCGGTATTGCCTGGAATATATAATTCCCCATTGTCGTTAATAGCGAATATTTTATTGACTCCATCCGCCCCGTTATATGGAATTAAAGACTCCACTATATCCCCTGTGGTGCCCGCGCCTGTGTTCCAAGTCTGTGTATTCGGCCTCACCTTCACGCCATCCGTATCAGGCCACCAATTTTCCATTAAAAAAGCGTCAGTAGGCGGCATTGCAACTATAGGGCTTTCAGTATTCCACCCACCCACAGGAGGGGGTAAGGATACAGTTTGAGCCGTTATAGGGTTAGGTGAAATCATTGAAATAATCCCCCAGAACCCGCTACCCCAGGCGCACCGCTATAATGCCGATACCCGCCGAATATATCGCCTGATATCAAAATATCATCCCCAGGACGGTCATTCTCAATTAAGGTATTGAAACGACTTTCATAGGCTTCGGCTTGCGTATTATTCGGGAGTCCTTCATTCGCCAGGTATTCCCAGATCGTTCCCAACGTCAAAAGTTCCTCGTCTATTACCCCTGTATCTGTATCAACCGCCCAAGCTGTCTGACCTGATCCGCCGGAACTTTGGCACCATTGATTAGAAACGTATTCGTAAGCAATAGTCTTACCCGCTGGCATAGTCGGGGTTATTAGCGCAGATCCGCCTCTATACCTTAGCTTTCTGTTTGCCGTATCACTGTAATTGGTAGCCTTTAAGTCTTGCCACTCCCTAGCCGTAACAGGGCCGGCGATTAGATATTGATCGGTTCTATTCCACATTGTTTCAGGAATGAACCTGTCAAAATCAGCCTCAAAGAAACTAGTTTGCTCCTCGGTCGCTACGGAAGTGTAAGTTTTCTCTTTAGTCAATACCTGCCAGTCAAACACTTTCATCAACCTTTGCCCTACCTTTTCAGACAATCGAACAAGTCTGACTATTGCCGGATCAGTGTTAGCGAAGGCGGTTGAAGGCTTGAGAAGGCTACATTCAATCGATGCATCTTGTATAATTGTAAGTAAGCTCATTTATTTACTCCACAACACGGCACAATGGCCCGTTTATCCACGCATCCACCGCGACGCTGGTTGTTGAAGCGGCGGCAATCACTCTTACATCCGCGTTAGGCGGGACAATGATATAAGGCTGTAATAGCATCATAGATGAGCTACCGCCGGTTGTCGAAACACCTGTTTGCACTTTATTTCTAAAAACAGAACCCTTTTCCCTGATCTGCAAAGTTATATCAACTTGCGCCGAAGTCTTTTTATCGACAGCACCAAACACCGAAGTAATCAACCAGACATCCGCCCTGCTAACCGTAGTTGCGGCTTTTTGGCTCTGGTTGTTTGACCCGGTTGATTGTAAATGTATTTTTGCTGTGGTTTGTGGTACCCCAGCAACAACCGTATCATCTTCGTACACGTAAACAGTCCCGGCAAAGTCCGTACTCCCCACGTTGTACATTCTAGATGCCCTGGCAAGTGGAACACTTAACGCTGTTTCTGTTTGGCCTGCAAGTGTTACAGATTGCACGACAAACTCGAAATTTCCATCCCCATCAACGGTATGGCCTTCTACCTTGACTTGTTGCGTGTCAGAGGCATCGTCAGACGAAATCTTATCAATAGCGTTTGTAGCAACGTAAGTCTCATGCCCGGCTCTTTGCCAAACGGTCTCCTCCGATGTCCCAAGCGAGTCAATTCGCCCAAACTTTAAAATAGATTTCGGCTTTAAAACTATATTATGTCCGTATGTAAATTTAGCTTCTTGGATAGCATGATTCACCCAAGGATCAAGCGAATTGCACGTCTCACCTGTGTACGGGAACATCTTTCGCCTCCCCTATGATTGAAACCCGCTCTAAGTGATTAACAGGTCTATTGTGATCTCCAGCCCACTTTTCAACAAAATCCCTATACCCTTGATCGTCTGTATCATCCACCACTATCACCTTTGTTTTATCTCCAAAGGCTTCATAAAAACCTGTACGTGACCCTATCGTACGGGGGGGTCCATCATTAAATCCTAACGAAAAATATTCCGGTAGGTCAAAGTCTGATAGGTCGTACCATCCCGATTTGATAGGGGCCACGCATAGTCCAACATTAGACACGCCAGCTTCTTTAACAAGCTCTCTGAGTTTTTGCGCGTATGCTGGGTTATGTTCTAGACAATAAACAGTTTGATCGGTAGCCGCCGCCATTAAAACAGTGGACAACCCGGTCCCCGTCTCAATAATAGGACCATCGGCTTTCCTTGCTAAATTAACGCCAGCCGCCAAACCGTCTTCTAATGCCCCGTATTGATTGCCAATGTATTCCCTTAACTCCGTAAATAATTCAAGAGTTTCATTCCCTTGCCTGATCTGCTCCACCGCATAACGCAACGTCTGTTTACCCGCACGTCTTAAAGCAGAACCAAGGCTATCTTTTAAGGTAGACTTCGCTACGTGGCCCAAGGTCATATCGAAGTCAGCGTATATTTTAAATCCGTAGTCTCTTACGGTATTACAGAAATGCAAGTCACCGCCCCACCTGATCCCATCCTCGAATGTCCTTTCAAATAGAATAGGGACTTGCCGGGACCGGTCTTTTTTATTCCAATGCTTCTTGGCATCCAACCAAAGGCGTTCCAGAACATGGCGTTTTATCCGCATGAAGCCAGAAGGCAGACCGTCTACCTCCATCAACCCTCTTTCGTCTGGGTCGTATATCCCCGGCTTCATTCGTACAGGCATATCATCGTTATCTGATTTCCTTCGGAAAGGATAAACTCCTCCAACCATATCAACATCATGTGAGCATAGTTGAACCAAGTTTACAGGTTGCCATGACACATCTGCGTCAATGAAAACGAGGTCTGTGCAATCGGATTCAAGAAATTCCTTTACTATCAGGTTTCTCGCATCGTCAACATGGCAATTCCCACTTAACAGGAAGTAAGCCGTCTTAATCCCAGCGTGACTCATTGCTTCCCTTGTTCTCGCCATAGCGAAAGTATAAGCCGCATCTGGGTTGTCGTAAGCAGTAGTCGCTATGCAGACTTTCTGCTCCCCTTCTTTTTTAGCCAGCCCGTGATCCTGGTAAAGGTTGCTCATTTAGGAAGGCTCCCGTTGCTGATTCGATTCCCGCCGCCAGGCATATCTTTTGAATACCCCTTTGATTCATTGCTCAATCGTTTGTTCTTTTCCCCACAGCATTCATCGGAACGTTTGGGGCGTACCTTATCAGGCCCAACTTTTACAATAGGAGTTTTTAGTTTCATATCTCACCTTTAAAGTTAAAGCGAAGGGGGCCGAAGCCCCCAACACCATTAAAATTAGCCACCCGTGTTAATCAAACCAAGATTTCTTAGAGCGGTATAGAGCCGATCAATCTTAGTTTCATTCAAGGTGGTAGTCGCCGTTCCAGTGCTTACGGCGGTAATCGAAGGTTGCACAACCGGAGTCGTGATCCCATAAAAACCAATTTTATCAGCGGTAGTGTCACGACCAAAAATCGTGCCGTCATCAATACCGCTACCTAAGTATTCAACTGCCATGATAAACTCCTTATGAAGAGCGGTTATTAATTAAAGCCGTAACGTACTGCCAATTCAGGCCTTACGGTTTTATAGCCATATAGCACGTCTACGCGTGTGGGCATATTGTCATTGTTGATATCGTATGCCGACACGATACGCATCGAAACGCCATCCATGACCTTACGTGCCGCAAAGTGTACTCCACGAGGCATTTCCAGATCGGCGGTTGCGAAAACGAAAGCATCCCGACAGAAACCAAGAGAAACACGATAATCAGCACTCGCCGCGATATCGGTTGCACTGGTCAACGTAGCTCGATTGTCAGACTCAACTTTATGGATCGCTTTATTGTTCGCCGCGCCATTTGTTACGTTCTGGTTTCCACCGGAAGCAACAATTGACGGACTAATTGGAATAGAAGTAGCCGAAGCCGCAACGTCAGAAGTAACAACAAACGGTTGATGTAAGCCAGTGTCTGCCTTGGTTTCAGGGTGGACGCGGTTTACACCGTCAATATAGATAATGTCACCTTTCTTGAAGGTTCCAGTACCCGTGTCAACCGTGAGGCTTGCCCCAGTTTGAGCCGTAGCGTCATTGGTCAAGTAGTCACCAGTTCCGTCGTCGGTTCCAGTGGTATGAGTCGGGAGAAGCGTATTTTCATAAACTTCCTTGTAACCCATAAACTGATTAGCAACCATGCCCTCCCGGTAGTTTTTGCTCAACTTCGCCGGGTCATTAAACAGACCAGACAGAGCATTTACCAAGTCGGCATTGTCAGCTTCGTTCAAAAGCAAACAACGGTCATAAGGAGCCAGGTTCTCGGTCAACATTCGATTACCAAAAAGAATGTCAGCTAGAACAATAGAAGCCCCGACATCATTCGCTTCATAAGGAACGTCCTTATACATTGAGAGAGCATCGGACTCAATAGAGGCCGCCAAAACGCTCATTGCAGGTTCCAGATAATTCTCTGAGAACAAAGAAATATCCTGTGTCAACTCCTGAGAACTAAAATTCATATCAACACCCTTTTGAGTGGAGACAGAAAGAGTTTCAGAGGTTTGGGTTACATCCTGGGTATTGAGGGCTTTCCCCGTTCTCACGGTGAACTGGTTCGGTTTTTTAATCCGAATGGATGCGCCCCCTTTAGCCCCACCCGTTCTATAGGAGTCGTCGTACTGACGATTCACATTGCCCACAAAATTCAATTTCTGGTGCAATATCATCAGGGCATGATTAGTGACCTGATCGACGGTTAAATTAGTATTTGCCATGTAGTTGGCCCTCCTTGGCCTTTATGGTTCGTCCTGAACCACTACATATTTATAAACAGCTATCGGTGATAACGCTTTTTAGATCGCGCCAGCCACCTTTCCCTGTATTCATCCGGTGAAAGCTTGGGAGAATTTAATGGGCGTGAAGCTTTAGAGCCTTTAGCCTTGATAGACTTAACGGCCTCTACTGCTTTCACGGCTGGTTTTGATTTCTTTTTCGCTTTAGAAGTCAATTCTCGGTACTTCATGGATTCGTAGGCCATCACCGCACCGGCTGGATTTATGCCCCAATTCTTTGCGTCTTCTGGTGAAACGCCAAAAGTCTCGGTCACATACTTCTGCACTTGCGGAAATTTTTCTTCAAACCCAGGAATTATCTTCTCAACGATCTGTTTCCCCCGTTCTTGTTGCTGGGCCAGTGTTTGGCTTTTTAGCTGGGTGGAATATTGCTCGCGTTGAGTCACCTCGTTATAGATTGTTTTGTATTCAGCCTTCTTTTGCTCCAGAAGGTCTGAAATCTGTCTTGCTCGGTCAGGGTCCGCATCCCATGAATTAGCCGGGTCACGTTGAACCTGCTCAAGTCCTTCAATCTCACTTCTAAGCGATAATCCTTGGCCAAATATCTCAAGGGTTTCCCCCTCCAGTTGCTCCAGTTTGGAAATGGTTTGCTCTCTGGCTTGTAACTCTTTTGCCGCATCTGCAACCATTTGAGATCGTTTGGTATGTGCCGCCTCGATATTACTAGCGAAAGTTTGTAGCTCGGAAGCTACCTCCTCAACGCTGGATTTTTTAGAGAACTGCACCTTTTTACCTCCGAAATTAAACTCAATTTCTTCAGCTTCTTCCTCGTCGT
>JBFFIY010000230.1:0-6458 GCA_041556195.1 Enterobacterales bacterium | reverse complement strand
TGGAAATGAGTGACAATGAAGCAGCAAAAAAGCTTCAAAATGAACGAAGGATATTATTTGATCAGATCTTTGAATTAGATAGAAATATTGCTTAGCTCATTCTATCTTCTTTCAGGCTCATTTGTTAATTGGAAAATACTAAATGCAGATAAAAATGGAGGAAAGAGAAGGTAACAATGGGATAGTGATTAGTTAATCTCCAGATAACCTCATCCCTTGCCAGGGGCACAATTGTATTTTATCAACTATAATTATTTAAGCCTGTTTTTTCGCAAAAAAGCATCAAGACTGTAAAAGTGAATGACTGTGACAAAGCCATGGACATTATTGAAAAACGAGTTAAGCCGACCAACGTTGAGTTATTTGAAGAGCTGACAATTAAGTTTGCTGGCGACTCAGGCGATGGCATTCAGCTGGTAGGTCAAAAATACGCGGAGCTCGCTAGCGTTGCTGGCGAGACAGTTAAAACCATGCCCGATTTTCCCGCAGAAATTCGGGCTCCTGCAGGCTCCCTCGGCGGAGTTTCCGGTTTTCAGGTTCGCTCGGGTGCAACAGGTATATTCACCCATGGTGATGGCGTTGACATGCTATTGGTGATGAACCCGGCTGCGTTAAAACGCAACCTGATTTCCTTAAAAAAGCAGGGGATCATCATCGTTAATCAAGATACTTTCAGCCAAAAGAACCTGGCTAAAGCGGAATATCAGGAAAACCCGTTAAACGACGGTTCACTGGCTGACTTCCGGGTTTTTCCGGTATCAATGACCAAACTCACCATGGAAGCACTGAAAGATACTGGATTATCTCGCAAAGAAAAGGACCGCAGTAAAAATTTATTTGCACTCGGTTTGACCTGCTGGCTGTTCTCCAGACCAATGGCTCAGGTTGAAGATTGGATTAAACGCAAATTCACCAAACAACCCGAACTGGCAACGGCCAATTGCACAGTATTGAATGCTGGCTGGAATTATGCCGAAACTGAAACGCGCTTTACCACCAACTTTACAATAAAAAAATCTATTTCCGCACCAGCATCAGATAGCACGCGTTTTGTTACAGGTAATCAGGCAATCGCACTCGGATTGGTCAAAGCAGCCCGTACAGCCGGAATCAAGTTGTTTCTGGGCGGCTATCCCATTACACCAGCGAGTGAAGTAATGCAGGAACTCAAGCTTTATCGCGATGACAAAGTTATCGTATTTCAGGCTGAGGATGAGATAGCCGCAGTTGGCGCGGCTTTGGGAGGCTCCTTTGCTGGCGCTCTGGGGGCGACCAGCACTTCAGGACCCGGACTGGCACTAATGAGTGAATTTATTGATCTGGCGGTAATGGCTGAACTTCCTCTGGTCATTGTCGACGTACAACGAGCAGGACCTTCAACAGGTATTCCAACCAAGACCGAGCAGGCCGATTTATTGCAAGCCCTCTGGGGTAGACATGGTGAATCGCCGATCCCTGTATTGGCGGCTACCAGTCCACGAGATTGTTTTGATATGACAATTGAAGCGGCGCGTATTGCCATCAAATACATGACCCCGGTTATACTAATGAGTGATCTTTACCTGTCCTCTAGCGCCGAAGCCTGGGTAGAACCCGACGACTCCAATATCCCTCAAATTACCCCCAGATTTGTATCCGAACACGAACCTTTTGCGCCTTACCGACGAGATCCCGAAACCCTGGCAAGAGCCTGGGCGATCCCTGGTTCACCAACGGGTATGCACATTGCTGGTGGGTTAGAAAAAAATGGTGAAGGGGGAGCCGTCAGTTATGATCCCGCAGATCATGAAAAAATGGTTAATTTACGGGCTAGAAAAATTGCCGGTATCGCCACAGATATTGATTTACCCGAAGTGTTTGGCGACAAAAAGGCCGACTTGTTGCTTATAGGCTGGGGCAGTACTTATGCCGCGATTATGGAAACCACGCAAAAACTCAACTCATGCGGTATGAAAGTGGCCTGCATTCAAATACGTCACATTAATCCATTTCCTCAAGGATTGGGTGAAGTCTTGAACCAATTTGATAAGGTTCTGGTGGTGGAAAATAACATGGGGCAATTATGGACAAAATTACGTGCAGAGTATCTACTCGACCTCAAGAAATTGAGCAAGGTTCAAGGGTTACCATTTAGCGTGCATGAATTAACGCAACATGTCGAAAACGAGTTAATCGACTCTGATCCCGCCACTCAAAACTCCGCAGGAGTCAAACAATGAGTACTCCTACTCCAATCGCACTCACTCGCCAGGATTTCTTATCTGAAAGCGACCCTAAATGGTGCGCAGGCTGTGGTTGTTTTGCCATTTTACGCAGTCTCACCAATATGTTTGCCAAAGCCGCTATCCCGCCTCATCAACAAGTGATTATTTCAGGGATCGGGTGTTCATCAAGGTTACCTTATTATACTCGCACCTACGGCTTTCATACGCTTCATGGACGAGCACCAACTGTTGCAATGGGTGCTAAGTTAGCCAATCCTGACTTATCTGTTTGGGTGGTCGCAGGCGATGGTGATGCACTGGCGATTGGTGGCAACCATACTATCCACCTGTTAAGGCGTAATTCTGACATAAAAATGTTGCTGCTGAATAATCAAATTTATGGACTGACTAAAGGCCAGGCTTCCCCAACCTCACCACAAGGCATGATCACCAAAACCAGTCCCTATGGAGCTATCGACAAACCGGTTAGACCAATCAACCTGGCCCTGGCCGCAGGCGCCACTTTTGTCGCACGCGTCCATGATAAAGACATTAAGTTAATGGAATCGGTGATGTTCGAAGGACAAGCCCATAGAGGTGCTGTTTTTATTGAAATAATGATGAACTGTGTAACTTTTAACGATGAAGCCTTTGAACCGATGACGAATAAGAAAACCCGTGCTGAGACACTTTTAACTCTACATCATGGGCAACCGTTGATTTTCGGAGCTGAGAGCAATAAGGGAATTATTCAGCGAAATGGACAACTGGAAAGTGCCATCATCGGCGAAAATGGTATTACCGAAGAGGATATTCTGGTGTTTGATGCTAACAGTAAGAACCCGGGGCTAGCGTCCCAATTAGCGTTAATGGACTTCCCGGATACCCCATTTCCAGTGGGTATCTTCCGTAAAGTGAATGAGTCCATTTATGGCGAACTTGAATAGAGCCTGTTGACCATTGTGTTTTACATTTCTATTGGAAAAGAATCGCTTGCGCCCCATTCGCTCCAACTGCCATCATAAACAATACAGTCTTTATAACCACATTCATCAGCCGCTAACGAAAGAACACAGGCGGTAACACCAGAGCCACAACTAAAAACCATTTTTTTCATTTCTTTCGTAATAAGAGAAGCCAAAATCTGTGAAAGCTCTGCTTTATCTTTAAAATATCCTTTATTAAGCAATTCAGTAAAAGGCAAATTATAAGAATTGGGAATGTGCCCTCCTTTTAATTCCTTTCTCGGTTCTGCTTCTTCAGCTAAAAATCTTGCAGTAGATCGGGCATCCAGGATCTGAATCTCTTTATTATTTAAATTAGCCAGCACCTGCTTGTCAGTAAATACTTGCTCCGGCCTGAAATTCGAACAAAAGTTCCCTGTTGAAGTAGCCGCAGAGTAGCCTGATTCTGTTGGATAATTAGCTTCAATCCATTTGGGTAAACCACCATCTAAAACAAAAACCTGATCATGTCCCATCATTTTGAACATCCACCAGGCACGAGGTGAAGAAAAAATTCCCATGGCATCGTAAACAACAACCGTCGAATGGCTATTAACACCCAGTTTTCTAACGGCACCTTCAAACTCTTTGGGAGAACATAACATATGAGGCAGATCTGATTTTTGATCGCAAATTTCCGTATCAAAATCAAACATCTTTGCACCTGGAATATTCACCGATGGTGGAGCTATACTCTCGCCGTTCGGTTTCTTTTTCATTGTTGCATCGAGAATAATCAAATCGGACTTATTGATAACATCCTGTAACCATTTGATGGAAACCAGATTAGATGTTTTTGAGTTGGATGGTTTTATCATGTATTTTTTTGATATCATTATTTCATTCTAAACTTTGAATGACTCTGCAATCCAATGATGATCATGAGTATATTTTCCATTTGATATTACAACCAATACTTGGTTTCTGATCCAATGAAACCATTTTTCCTGCCAGTAGATCTTCAATCGCAACGATAATATCGGTTCCTGTCACAGGAATATTATTACCCGGCCGAGAATCGTCAAATTGACCACGATAAACGCAGTATAGATCTTCATCAAATAAAAAAAAGTCTGGCGTACAAGCGGCCTGATAATCTTGAGCGACTTTCTGGGACTCATCATAAAGATAGGGGAACTCAAAACCTGCCGAATTAGCTTTATTCGCCATATTCTCTGGACCATCCTGAGGGTAAACTTCAGCATCATTAGAACTGATAGCAATAATTGATAGCGCACTATTTTTGTAATCCTTACCTAACTTAACCAGAGCTTGTTCTATATGAATAACATAGGGGCAATGGTTACAGATAAACATAACCAGAGTGCCTTTATCCCCTCTTAGCTGATGTAAATTCTTTTTTTCACCTGAAACAACGTCTCGCAAATTAAAATCAGGGGCCATTGTACCGAGAGGCATCATATTGGAGGGAGTAAGTGACATATTATTATCCTTTTTTAGTTTTTTTATGGTTTATAAGCAATATACTTTTTTCTTTAATAACATCGAATAATTTATGCATTGCCTTTTGTATCAAAATTGCACCATCAGAGCCAGGGTATTCTATCACTGTAATCCTGTTGTATATACCCGTGCTGGAATACTGAAGATTAATAAGAATTTATTTTTATTTTTGAAAATATATCTAACCCTGCGATTTCCTTATTATTTTCACTAACTGACTAAATTTTTGAGGTAGCACTCCATCCTCCTTAAAGTGAGAAGTTGAGCATACAAACAATCGTTTATGCGCAGCTTTATTCTATTATTCAACGGGTTAAGAAAATCAGACTCCATTCACTCTTTCAAACACTTTATCGAAATATCTAAAACCTAGTCATCAGATAAAAAAATAGTGGAAATCGCTGAACTTTTTACAAGCCTGTTTCAAGTGATAAATGTCAGAGCATTTTGTTGTCAAAGCATTATAATTCGACTTCCTGACGGCTTTTTTTCTGAAAAAACATTCGATCAGCATGTGCTATTACAGCAACCTGAACCATTTTTATGGAGGCAAAATGAAACTATTTAATCGACACTCCCAATCATCAAGACAGCCAACATCATCCGGACAACCGCTAATGAATCAATTTAGCAGTGGAATGACACCCTTTTTTGCCCCCGATTTTGGCTTGTTAACAGCTCCCTCAGATCTATTGGTTGGTCAGTGGCAACCAAACATTGATGTTCAATACAAGGACAAAGAGGTGATTATTCGGGCTGATATGCCTGGAGTTAAAGAAGAAGACCTTACCCTGTCTCTGGAAGACAACATTCTGAGTATTAAAGGTGTACGAGAGAAACAAGTGTCGGAGGATAAGGAAAATTACCGATATTTTGAACACAGTTATGGAGAGTTTTTTCGTAGCATTGAATTGCCCCAATCTATTGACTCAGACAATATTAAAGCACGCTACAACAATGGAGTGTTAGAGATTAAAGTACCCCGAATAAAATCAGCGACACAAAAAGCTATTCCGGTAGTAACAGATTAACGTTTATATCAACCATTCAAAGGAGATAGACCATGTTAGTAAAAGACATTATGAGCCAACCAGTTAAAACAGTGCATCTTAACGACACCCTTGAAAATACCGTGCTCCAGATGAAAGATTTCGATATGGGTTTTATTCCTGTAGTTGATGAAGAAGACAAAGTCACCAACGTCATTACCGACAGAGATATCGTACTACGCTCAGCGATAGATCCAAGAGCTTTATCGCAACTTAAAGCAAAAGACATCACTAAACATTATCCGCTTTGCGAATGCCTTCCCAGCGATGACGTAACTATTGCACTTAAAACCATGCGAACCCACCAGCTACATCGTTTACCCGTGGTAGATGAAACAGGAAGAATCATGGGGGTTCTTGGTCTGGGTGATATTATTAAAAATACACAAGAGGGCGATGCTAATATGATACAGCCAAGCGACACCCTTGAAACCTTAAAAAGTATTTATTCCAGCCCCCGTCACTAGACTGCCGGGCACCATTACACGATAGTATATTCTCGGACAACTTATACCCCTGTTGAATCATTAGGGGTATAAAATTTCGCCGTTATGTTATATACCCGTGATACCTGGAAATGCAGGTTTCAGCAAGTCAAGAAGCGTCCATATTCGAGGCTTGAAGCTTCCGCATCCTGCTCACGCCCCTTACCTACGTCCTGTAGGCAAAGCTTCCGCATCCTGCTCACGCCCCTTACCTACGTCCTGTAGGCAAAGCTTCCGCATCCTGCTCACGCC
>JBFFIY010000229.1:0-6474 GCA_041556195.1 Enterobacterales bacterium | reverse complement strand
CTTCGGTACTTCGTACACAGGCAAGATCGTCTTCTATTCAATTAATGGTCACCAGTCTGGTGATTTGCTTATTTGGCGTAGTGGCTATATCAAGCCAGAACTTATTGTCGCAATGGCAAAAAGAATTACCTGAAAACACGCCCAATCTGTTTCTCTTTAATGTATCAGAAATGGATGTTGCACCTATCAATAGGACATTAACTCAGCAGGGAATAGATCAAAATCAGTGGTACCCCATTATTCGGGGAAGGTTAAAATATTTAAATGATACCCCCATTAAAGAAGCATTGGCGGGAGATGCCAAAGAAGATGGTTCACTTAAAAGAGAACTTAATCTAACCTGGAGTGAACGGCTGGCCCCGGATAATAAAGTTTTAGAAGGTCAGTGGCCTCCCGTTATAGAAAAAGATGAAACTAGTGTGCCTGTGGCGGGTATGTCTGTAGAAAGTGGTTTAGCAAAGCGTTTGGGATTGAAGCTGGGTGATCACATGAGTTTTCAGGTTGGGGCAGAAATGGTTAAAGGAAAAATTACCAGTATTCGAGAAGTTCAATGGGATTCTTTTCGGCCTAATTTTTTCATTATTTTTGCCAAAGGGGGGCTTGCCAATGTTGCGGTTACTTACCTGAGTAGCTTTCATGTACCCGAACAAATGACAAAACAGGTGGAAGATTCTCTTCGTGAATTTCCAACGGTATCCATTATTCCGGCTTTTAGATTGTTAAAACAATTAGGCATTCTGATTGCTCAAGCGGGTATTATTTTACAATCCAGCATGGTGTTTTTGATGATCCTGTCTATGGCACTTATTTTTAGTGTGCTACTTTCCACCTATGAAGAAAGATTAATGCATGGCCTGGTGATCCGTGCTGTAGGTGGCAGTAATCGCTTCCTCAATAAAATGTTAATGATTGAATGGTTTGTATTGGGCACAGTCTCAGGGATCACCGCTGCAGCCTTAACTGAGGCCATATACAATTTAATCGCTGCCGGAATGTTAGATTTGGAGCCGCAATTACATGCTGTTATCTGGCTTGTTATGCCACTGTTAGCGATTTTAGCTCTGGCAATTAGTGGTCAGGGATTAAGACGCCATCTAACTAACCAATCTCCCATGCAACTTTTAAAAGAACAGATGGGATAAAAACTATAGTGGACATTCCAATGACGATTTTTTTAAAAAATTAATAAAATAATTTTTTGTGGAAATCAATGGAGTCTGTTTTACATCTGGAATATGAACATTGTTAAGTGAACTGCTCTGTTTAGAAAGCGCTAAAGGTCATTTAACATTATGTTTTTATTGTGTTTCTTGATTGTTTTTTTGTTTTCAAATGAAATCATTCCAGCTCATTAGTATTAGTGAAAGATGCGCTCTTTTAATAGAAAAAAACACATTTAATTGACGAAAAAACAAACAACCATTGAAAAAGTTTCTTGACCCCTGGGTGTATTGCCTCTATATATGCAGAAAATTAGGTGTAACTAACACCTTACGAACTTAAACTGCGATTAACCTCGTTGTGTACTTGAAGTCTACTTAGTCGAAGAGGCAATTAAAAAATATCTTATGGGAAGATCACTGGTAATAGTGGAGTCGCCAGCCAAGGCGAAAACTATCAATAAATATTTAGGCAAGGATTATATTGTTAAATCTTCGATTGGTCACATTCGAGATTTGCCAACGGCAGGTAGTGGTGCAACATCTGATCCCAAAGCTCGTGCTAAACAGGCAGCTTTAACTCGAAAGATGTCTCCGGCTCAAAAAGCTAAACACCAAAAAACTAAAGCCTATAAAGCTCTTGTTGCAAGAATGGGTATAGATCCTGCTAACGGTTGGAAGCCCAATTACCATATTTTGCCGGGAAAAGAGAAAGTCGTTAAGGAATTAAAAGAAAGAGCCAAAACCGCCGACACCATCTATCTCGCAACGGATATGGATAGAGAAGGGGAGGCTATTGCCTGGCACCTTCAGGAAATTTTAGGTGGAGATCCGGCTCGTTTTAAAAGAGTAACTTTTAACGAAATTACCAAAAAAGCCATTCAAGAAGCTTTCTCTGAGCCGGATGATGTTGATATTAATCGTGTAAACGCTCAACAAGCACGCCGTTTCCTGGATCGTGTGGTGGGCTTTATGGTTTCTCCACTTTTGTGGAAAAAAGTCGCCAGAGGCCTTTCTGCTGGTCGAGTTCAATCAGTCGCATTGAGATTGGTGGTAGAGCGTGAACGTGAAATCAGAGCCTTTGTCCCAGAAGAATATTGGGATATTTTTGCTGACTTACTCACAACGAATGGCGAACAGATAAAATTTCAGCTGTCTAAATTTGAAGGTAAAACCTATAAAGCTATTAATGAGCAACAAGCTGCAACAGCGGTTAATGCTCTTAAAGCATCTTCTTTTAATCTTGATAAAAGAGAAGATAGACCTACAAGTTCAAAGCCATCGGCACCCTTTATTACCTCATCGTTACAACAAGCTGCCAGTACCCGACTCGGGTTTGGAGTTAAGCGAACCATGATGGCAGCACAACGCTTGTATGAGGCTGGTTTTATTACTTATATGAGAACTGATTCAACTAGCTTGAGTACCGATGCCGTTAACGCCTGTCGAGATTTCATTTCTGATGAATATGGTGCTAAATATCTTCCTGAAAATGCAAAGATTTATTCTAATAAAGCAGGTGCTCAAGAGGCACATGAAGCTATTCGACCTTCAGATGTCAGCAAATTACCTGGTGAATTAACTGGCGTTGAAAAAGATGCAGAAAAACTATACCAGTTAATTTGGAGACAATTTGTAGCCTGTCAGATGATGCCAGCAAAATATCTATCCACTCAACTTAAGCTGGGAGCTGGTGCTTATGAGTTAAGCGCTAAGGGACGAGTATTAATTTTTGATGGGTATACCAGAGTACAGGCTCCAGCAAAACGCAAAGAAGATGAAGTTACTTTGCCCGATATTAAAGTTGGAGATTTGCTCAACCTGAAAGAGACTATTGCCAATCAACACTTTACCAAGCCTACCGCTCGTTTTACCGAAGCGAGTCTGGTAAAAGAATTGGAAAAAAGAGGTATTGGCCGACCTTCGACCTATGCAAATATTATTTCAACAATTCAGGATCGCGGTTATGTAAGTTTGAATAGTAAGCGTTTTTATGCTGAAAAAATTGGTGAAATAGTGACAGATCGCCTAACCGAGAATTTTGACAACTTTATGAGTTACAATTTTACTGCGGATATGGAAGAAACCCTTGATAAAGTGGCTCGGGGTAAAGAAAACTGGTTAGATGTACTCGATCATTTTTATGGTGATTTACAAAAAAGACTGGAAACTTCAGAAGCCGATGTTGAAGACGGTGGAATGCGTCCAAATAAAACAGTTGAAACAGATATTGATTGTCCCTGCGGTAAAATGAAAATGGCAATTCGTACTGCTGGAACTGGCGTGTTTTTAAGTTGTACCGGGTATAGCTTACCTGCTGCTGAGCAATGTAAGAAAACACTTAACCTTACACCAGGTGAAGAAGCGGTTGCCATAGGGGATGATGATGAAGCTGAAACACGAAACCTTATAGCTAAACATCGTTGTTCAAAATGTGGCACAGCAATGGAAAGTTATCTGATTGATGAAAACAGAAAACTACATATTTGTGGTAACAATCCAGATTGTGATGGCTATGAAGTAGAACAGGGACAATTTGTTATTAAGGGGTACGAAGGTCCCTTACTGGAGTGTGATAAATGTGGTTCTAATATGGAACTGAAAAGTGGACGCTTTGGTAAGTACTTCGGCTGTACCAATGAAGAATGCAAAAATACCCGGAAATTACTTAGAAATGGTCAACCTGCACCTCCAAAAGCCGATCCTATTGATATGCCGGATTTGGCCTGTCAGAAAGTAGATGATCATTATGTGTTACGCGATGGCGCTGCCGGTATTTTTCTTGCCGCGAGTAAGTTTCCTAAAAATCGTGAGACTCGACCACCAAAAGTTAAAGAAATTTTAGTGGTGAAAAGTCAACTCGATCCTAAGTTAGCTTATTTGGCCGAGGCTCCAACCGAAGATCCAAAAGGTCGGGATAGCGTGATCCGTTTTTCCAGAAAAAACAAAAGCCAATATGTGATGAGTGAAGATAAGGATGGAAAAGCCACAGGGTGGATTGCGCTTTATACGGATGGTAAATGGGTAGCCGATGCCAGCAAAATGAAAAAAGCGACAAAGGCAAAACCTAAAGCTAAAAGTAAATAGGCTTTTTTAAAACTCCGATTAAGATAAATTTAAAGCTTAGTCGGGGTTTAGTTATTCTAGCTTAGCAATAACTAGATTAAATAAGCACTAAATTATGCCGAACAAACCTATTCTTTGAGTTGAAAATACGCCATGCTATATTCACTTTTACGCCCTTTTTTATTTTTATTTGATTCAGAATTTGTGCATCATCTGGGGTTGAAAAACCTGCGACGGTTTTCACCGTTGTTTAAACAAAAAATGGTGAAAGATCCCATAACCCTGCTAGGCATTAACTTTCCTAATCGAGTAGGTTTAGCTGCCGGTTTAGATAAAGATGCCGATTGTTTTGAAGCTC
Organism: Enterobacterales bacterium; assembly: GCA_041556195.1. Lineage (GTDB taxonomy): Bacteria > Pseudomonadota > Gammaproteobacteria > Enterobacterales > 21-14-all-40-8. Next base: position 1,890 of record JBFFIY010000229.1, on the reverse strand, counting down.
TGTCAGATCTGGGTTTTGGGTTTGTTGAAGTTGGAACAGTAACCCCGCTAGCCCAACCTGGCAATGATAAACCAAGACTTTTTAGATTAGAAAAACATCAAGCCATTATTAATCGTTTTGGTTTTAACAATAAAGGTGTCGATCATCTGGTTGCACAGGTTGAAAAAAGCAAATTTAAAGGTGTTATCGGGATCAATATTGGTAAAAATAAAACTACTCCCAATGAAAAAGCCATTGATGATTATCTGATTTGTCTTGAAAAAGTCTATCCTTATGCCGATTACGTCACCATCAACATATCCTCTCCCAATACACCTGATCTGAGACAATTACAGTTTGGTGAACCTCTAAAGAATTTGCTCAATACCCTTAAGCAAAAACAGCAACAACTATTGAAAGAGTATGAACGACAAGTACCGCTATTTGTCAAAATTGCCCCCGATATAGATGAAGAAGCTCTTGAAGAATTAGCGGAGATCATCAAACAAACGAAGATAGATGGAGTTATAGCTACCAATACCACAGTTAGTCGTGACGCCGTAACAGGTGCTAAATCGGCCATGGAAAGTGGTGGTCTAAGTGGAGCCCCATTAACGCAAATAAGTACCGAAGTGATAAGAAGACTCAGGGAAGAATTAGGAGAAGAGATCCCTATTATTGGTGTGGGCGGAATCATGAGCGCTAAAGATGCCGTGGATAAAATAAAAGCAGGTGCAAACCTCGTTCAAATCTATACCGGATTCATCTACAAAGGCCCATCCCTTATCACAGAAGCGGCATTGGCTGTGAAAAATTATCAGAGTAATCTGGATGAGTCATGATAACGAGTTTATAGATAACCTTTATGGATTTAACGAGATTTCATAAATTAAAGAATTTGGCCAAATCAGAACATGTTCGTGTACTGGTTTCTGGATTTGGTTTACAGCAGCTTGTTCCAGTTTGTGATGTGATCGAAGGCATAACTTCTTTGCCTACAGACCATGTTAAACGATTAAAAGTGATTAAATATGACCCTGATAAGAATATTCCATTTTTATTGAGGCATCAACGAGTTGGACCTCAATTGGGAGAATATTTAGGAAGTTTTGATAGCATTGTTATTTATGGATTCCGTTGTCGTTCAGAGTGCTTTCATGTATTGTTTCATGAAATTGGACACCATGTATATTTTCGCGTTATTTCAAGCCAGATGAAGAAAAAATGGGTTACTCAAGTGTATCGAAGTGAGCCTGGGGTTACCGAACTGGGAAGTCGAAATGCTTGTGAAGATTTCGCTGAGACTTATGCTTTATATATAAACCAACCCGATAAACTTAAGGCTTTTCCAGTAAAATTCAATTTTATATCTGAGCTTTTTTGTTGACATTGAATTGAAAGGGTTTTGAAGTTTTTGTTCTTGAGAGCTGCATACTTTATTGCTGAATTTGAGCAAACAAACTTGAGTTATGAATGGGCGTGATCGCTCGCCCGCGCCCCTTAAGCCGCAACTTTCCAGTCATATTTTGCAACTATTTTATGATTTGGATAAAGCTCATCATTCAGTTTTCTAATACGAAACTTTGAAAATTCATCCCAGTGCTCATTCAAGTTTACTGAGCGAAGCTCCAACATTGCTTGAGCACCTTTTATTGTCCAACGCATTCCAGAACGCTCCATTCGATCTTTAACAAAATGCCTGCATGCGCCTTCTATTACTCCTGATGCTATTGGATAGCCCCTTTCAAGATAATGGTGATACTGCATTCTGTCCTGATTTTTCTTAATCAACGGCTTGTTTGAATTGCAGTATTCTATCCAGCACTTTATTGACCTGGTTAAATGGGTTTTCCACCGAGAGCTGTTGGTTCCAGTCCTGTAACAAATAAGAAAATCGTGTTTCGGGTAACT
>JBFFIY010000228.1:0-6551 GCA_041556195.1 Enterobacterales bacterium | reverse complement strand
GTTATGGCATTATCTCAGAAAAAGAATAAAGAGGTTTTGATCTATTGTCCATTCTTGTTGTGATCGATTGACCATTCTTGTTGTGATCTTTCTCTTACAAAAAAGTTCTCTTGTCAGAATTTTGGTGCGGAGTGTGGGTTTTAACTTTGCCGCCTTACCTAATCAACAAATAGACAGAATGATCCCTTATATGGCCAAGCACTTTGGCTCTAAAATGTTTTTTGCAGGTAGTAATTATGAGTGGCCAAGAGGATCAATAGATGCTGCTATGCGAGCATTACAGAATTGCCAGGGTGAAGTGGTTGGCGAAGAATATCTAGCTATTGGCAACACTCAGTTTGATAAACTTCTTGATAAAGTTAGTAAATCAGGTGCAGATGTTTTTGTACCTTATTTTGCAGGCAGTGATCAAGTTGATCTGTTAACTCGATTTGTAGATTTAGGTTTAAAAAAAAGAATGAAAGTCGTTATGGGTCATTACGATGAAGCAATGGTTGAAAATTTGCCAGCAACTATTCGGGAGGGCTTTTATTCTAGTAACACTTATTTTATGAGTATTGATAATGACAAAAATAAACAATACTTGAGACGATTAGAAAAACTGGATGATGTGACTGGAATATGGCCAAATGGTAATGGGATTTTAACTAATTTTGGAGAAGGAACTTACTTATGTGTCCACGCTTTTGCAAATGCAGTAAAAAATGCAAACAGTGTTGAGCCTGAAGATATTGTTAATGCGCTAGAGAAGATCCAGGTTGATAGTCCACAAGGAATGGTAACAATGGATCCTGTTACCCATCACGCTGCAGTTAATACCTATTTATCTCGTTGCAATAAAAACGGTACCTTTTCTATCGTTGAATCCTTTGGCAATATCAAACCCGTTATACCTTCAAGATATAAAAGCTATAACCCTGAATCACAAATTGATATTGGTTTAAAAAGAAATACAGATGATTTTCAAGTCAGAGTTCCTAATGTAAATTATGACTATATATCAGACTCTAAAGTCTCAAGTGTAACCCCATTAACCACACCAAAAAATTCAACTGAAATTTCTAAAAATATTTTAGATGTTGCAGATGTTGCTATTGTTGTAACTGACATAAATGGGAAAATTATTCGTTCGAATAACTGTTCCAATCATATGTTTGGTTATACAGAAAAAGAGATGCTTAGTATGAGCGTACATCATCTATTGCCTCCACAATATAGAAATCGTCACGAGCTCTATTTTGAAGAATTTGTAAAATCTTCAAAAAAAGACATCCTCATGGGAAACCGCAGAGAAATATCTGGCTACAAGAAGGATGGCTCTTTATTTCCTGCAAAAGCAACCATTTCAAAGGTAAAAAGTAATGGTCAATGGGTAATGGTAGCAACGCTGCATGATATTACTGAGCAAAAGAGTAATGAAGAAAATCTTATATGGAAATCTACCCATGATCCACTGACTAAACTACCGAACCGTGCATTAATGCATGATAGGTTAACAAATGCACTAAACCGAGCGAAACGAAGTAAGCAACAAGTTGCTTTATTATTTATTGATATTGATAATTTTAAACTGGTTAACGATAGCTACGGTCATGATATCGGTGATCTCTTATTGGTTGAGATCGCAAATAGATTGGTTGATATTGTCAGACCTGGTGATACCCTAGCCCGATTTGGTGGTGATGAATTTATTATTTTATGTGAGCATACCGGAGATGATTTATATATGTCCGATTTTGCTATGCGCATTAATAATGTATTGCATCAGCCGATTAATATTCACAATATAGAAATATTAAGTAGTGCCAGCGTAGGTATTGCATTTAGTTTTGGTGGAGAGCTTAAAGCCGAAGAGCTTTTGCGCAATGCTGATGCTGCTTTATACGAATCTAAAGAGCGAGGCCGAGATAGTTGGCATATCTACACTAAAACCATACACGAGCGAGCCAAACAAAAACTGGAGCTCACGAATAAATTAAATTATGCGATTAAAAATAATGAATTTAGAGTGCGTTTTCAACCTATATTAGAAACTGGTAGCAAACAAACTGTTGGTGTAGAAACATTAATCCGTTGGATTTCTGATGGTCAACAAATCTCACCCACTGTATTTATTCCAATTGCAGAAATGTCAGGTGTCATTTTGCAAATTGGTATGTGGGTATTTGAACAAGCATGTATGGCAGAAAAATTATGGAGAGGTAAATTTGATAATAAAGAAACACCATATGTATCGGTTAATGTTTCAACAAGGCAACTAAGTGATAACCTACTTGCTGATAAATTTCTTGCTGTTTTAAAGAAAACGTCAGCTGATCCTGGTAATATTTTACTAGAAATTACAGAAACATCGATAATGAATGATGTTGAGAGCAATTTGAAAGTTCTACAAGAACTCGCAGAACTTGGACTCAAGGTAGCAATCGATGATTTTGGTACAGGCTACTCATCTCTCAGTCAAATGTTACGTATGCCCATATGCAAATTAAAAATTGACAGATTTTTTATTGATGGAATTGACAAAAATGAAGCCCATAGAAGTATTGTCTCGGCTGTAACAAGCATGGCACACAAATTAAATCTAACTGTTATCGCTGAAGGCGTTGAGAATAACAAAGAATATAAAACGCTTAAGGAAATAGGAGTTGATGCAATTCAAGGCTATTACTTTTCTAAGCCATTACTGGCAAATGAGGTTATTGACTTTATTTTAGATAAATAATTACTGAGAATGTAGCTAAGTGTGACTATTGGATTACTGGCAAAAAGATGGTTATAACCCAATTAACAGTTATGATGATTATCTTAAAATTGTTGAATTGATCTCATCAATAGAAGTGACGCCCGTTAAAGCCATGGCAACGCGCATTTCATTTTTAAAGATCTCTAGCATATGACTCACCCCCTGCTCTCCTCTCGCTGCTAAAGCATAAGCCCAGGCACGCCCAATCATACAGGCATCCGCTCCCATAGCGATGGCTTTGACCACATCAAGACCGCTGTGGACACCTCCATCCATAATGATCTGACATTGTCTATTTACTGCTTTTACGATGTCTGGCAGAATATTTAGCGTTGCTGGTGCACCGTCTAGCTGTCTGCCTCCATGGTTTGAAACCACAATGGCATCAGCTCCCATGGCGACCGCCTGTTTAGCATCTTCAACATCTAAAATTCCCTTTATCACGATATTTCCAGACCAATTATCCCGGATCCAGTTTAAATCCCCCCAAGTCATGCTGGCATCAAACTGACTATCAACCCAACCTTTGAAATCGGCAAGTGAATTGGCGTCAGGCACTGCATCTACCAGGTTTCCAAAAATCAGGGGCTTTCCATTAATCGGCACATCCCATAACCATCCGGGGTGTGAAAGGATATCCCAGCTTCGTTTGAGTTGAGCAATCCAGTTGCCACCACCACTAAGGCCGTTGCGAACATCTCTATATCTTTCGCCAAGCACGGGTAAGTCAACAGTAAACACTAGCGTTCCACAGCCCGCATTTTTCGCTTTTTGCATAAGCTTAATCGCATAGGAGCGCTCTCGGATCACATAAAGCTGAAACCAGAATGGTGCAACAGCCTGTTTACTTAATTCGTCAATTGAACAGATCCCGACAGTCGATAAACAAAAGGGTACTCCAGCAGCATTGGCAGCCTTTAATGCCTGTAATTCGCCACGCCTGGCAAAACTACCGGCAAGTCCAATCGGCGCCATAACAACGGGGATCTCAAGTTCAGTATTAAGTAGTTTGGTGTGGGTATCAATTTTAGAGACATCTCTTAAAATTCGTTGTCTTAACTGTAAATTTGAAAATGCATTGATATTTTCTTGAGCCGTTTTTTCTTGATAAGCTGCTCCGTCAATATAATCAAATAGCTGCCTGGGCAAGCGTTTCTCTGCAAGTTTTCGGTAATCTTCGACTGAAGCTGGAGATATGTTGAGGCTGCGACCAGGCATTTTATTATTCTTTATCATCAACGTTATATACCCAAGCTACCTGAAAATACGTGTTTCAGCAAGGTGAGATACCACCACATTCAATAACTAATTGACTTTAGATTGATCTAAATCTATCTCTGTTATTTTTTATCTGGTTACATTAGCAATCTCATACATTTTTATGATAACAACATGCAACAACAAGCAGACATAATTATTGTAGGCGCCGGCATTGCTGGTTTGGTGTGTGCCCTGGATTTATTAAAGGCTGGCAAAAGTGTTTTAATCATTGATGCGCAGTCCAGAGAAAAAGTGGGAGGGCTGGCTTGTTCCGCCTTTGGTGGAATGACACTGATTGGCACCCCTGAACAAAAAGCTAAAGGCATTCGCGATACGCCAGAAATTGCCTATAAGGACTGGTGTTCTTTTGCTTCATTCGATGAAAATGACATCTGGCCCAGAGCCTGGGCAAAACATTATGTTGAACATTCAATTACCGACATTTATGAGTATATTCATGCTCTGAATGTTAAATTTCTGCCTGCGGTTAATTGGGTTGAAAGAGGTCTTTATGTACCTGGCAACTCGTTACCTCGTTATCATATTTTATGGGGTGCCAGCCTTCGTCTCATTAATCAACTTGTAGAGCAATTAAATGACTTTGAAGGCAAACAACTACAGTATTGTTTTAATACAAAAGTTGAAAAACTGATTGAGTCTAACGAAAGCGTTATTGGCTGTATCGCTAAACATGATTCGCAAGTTGAAACAGAATATTATACTGATAACCTGATAATCGCCAGCGGTGGATTTACAGGGAATTTACCCATGGTTAAACAGGTTTGGCCTGAGGATTGGGGAGAGCCACCCAAAATCCTGCTTAATGGTTGCCATCCCGGTAATGATGGAAAAATGCACCGCTGTTCCGAACAAGTTGGTGCAAAAATCACTCATTTATCTCACATGTATCCCTATGCAGCCGGCATTCCTCATCCTTCTCCTGATTTTGACCACCAAGGTTTGAGTCTCATACCTTGCAAATCGGCTTTATGGGTGGATCACACAGGTGCTCGCATTGGACCGGAACCACTGGTTACAGGATTTGATACAAACCATATGTGTCGACAAATCAGTCGCTTGCAATTGCCCCATACCTGGCAACTATTAAATTGGCGTATTGCGATTAAAGAATTAGCAGTTTCAGGCTGTGAATACAATCCAGCCATTAGAGATCGGAAGTTATTCACTCTGCTAAAAGGATTCCTGTTAGGAAATCACTCTCTGCTAAGGCGATTAATGATTGAAAGCGATCATTTCATTGTTGCGGATAATCTTGATCAGCTCGTCAAAAAAATGAATCAATTAACTCCTGATTATTATGTCACTTACAAATCACTGGCTGAAACTATAAGTTGTTATGATGAACCGATCAAAAGAAGTAGAAAATTTTGGAATGATGACCAAATAAGGCGAATAATGCATTCCAGAAGCTGGTTAACAGACCGATTAAGGACTTGTTATCCCAAACCCATGCTAGATAACCCACCACTCATTGCCATTAAGCTCAATCTCATTACCCGTAAAAGCCTGGGTGGAATTAAAACAGACTTGAGCTGTCGCGTATTAAATAATCAAGATGAGCCCATCAAAGGATTGTATGCCATCGGTGAAGCCGCTGGTTTTGGCGGGGGTGGAGCCAGTGGAAAAAACTCTCTGGAGGGGACTTTTCTATCGGGTTGTATTTTGACAGCACGCCAGGCTTCCAGATCGATCTAATTCATACTTTTTTAGCAGGCTCTTCTCTGAGACAGTCATTCCCAGATATAAATGATTGCCAGATTAAGTAAGACACAGTAAATTACAGGTTATGAGCTCAATCTGTTATTAATAATTCAACCATATACAAGCATTTTCAATGGGAGACAATTATGAAAAAGTCAGGTGCCTGGTTAGCCCGTTATGCATTAGAACAACTTCCCATTAGCCACACTTTCGGCATTCCCGGTGTCCATAATACCGAGTTATATGACGAGTTAAACACTTCTGAAGTTATCGAACCGGTCCTGGTAACACATGAGGGCTGTGGTGCATTTATGGCAGATGCTATGAGCCGGGTGAGTGAAAAAATCGGTTGTTTATTAATTGTTCCTGCAGCTGGTGTTACCCATGCTGCCAGTGGGATCGGAGAAGCTTTTCTTGATGGTATTCCCATGTTGGTTATCTCTGGTGGTATTCGTTCTGATTCGGAGTTTGGTTATCAACTTCATGAAATGGATCAACATAAATTACTCGAACCTATTACCAAAAAAACATTCAAACTTGAAACTCATGCGCAAATTATTCCGACCCTGTTTGAAGCCTATCGAATTGCAGTTGAAGGTGAACCTGGACCAGTATTTGTAGAAATACCGGTTAATCTGCAACTGGACAGGGGCGAAGTAAGTCATCTTGCAGAATTTATTGAACCCGTCCATCAATGGGATATTGATGAGCAAGACCTTGAACCGGTAACTTGCCCATTTTGTGGACATGAGGTAGAAAATGAAGAAGACCAGGAAGAAGTCTGGACAAACGAAAACGAAGACGACAATTGGGATTGATTATAGTT
>JBFFIY010000227.1:0-6561 GCA_041556195.1 Enterobacterales bacterium | reverse complement strand
CATTAATGCCAGTGGCAACCTTGATGTAAAAGGACAGACGACTCTGGCAAACACCGATATCACCGGCGATACAAACCTGCTAAAACGAGCAGATGGAACTGGCGGTAATCTCAATGTAGCAGGCACGATCAGTGCTGACGGCGACATTTCTACAAAGGCCAATATTAGCGGTGTGGACATTAATGCCAGTGGCAACCTTGATGTAAAAGGACAGACGACTCTGGCAAACACCGATATCACCGGCGATACAAACCTGCTAAAACGAGCAGATGGAACTGGTGGTGATCTCAATGTAGCAGGAACGATCAGTGCTGATGGCGACATTTCTACGAAGGCCAATATCAGCGGTGTGGACATTAATGCCAGTGGCAACCTTGATGTAAAAGGACAGACGACTCTGGCAAACACCGATATCACTGGTGATACAAACCTGCTAAAACGAGCAGATGGATCTGGTGGTAATCTCAATGTAGCAGGCACGATCAGTGCTGACGGCGACATTTCTACCAGGGCGAATCTTGAGGTTGATGGTAACGTTATTCTTAACAATACGCCCGGAAGTACGACAACCATCAATGGTGCCACTACGTTAAACGATACTCTAGATGTAAAGGGACAGACAACTCTGGCAAATACCGATATCACCGGTGATACCAACCTGCTAAAGCGAGCAGATGGCACAGGTGGTGATCTCAATGTAGCTGGTAATACCACAATTGATGGCGATCTGACTGCCATTAGCGGTACCACTACGCTTGGTACTACCGAGACCAGAGATTTAACTTCAGATTCTATCAAAGTAACCAACAATCTGGATGTTAATGGCAATGTTACACTCAACAATACACCTGGTAGTACGACAACTATCAATGGTGCCACTACGTTAAATGATACTCTTGATGTAAAGGGGCAGACGACACTTGCAAATACTAATATTACCGGTGATACGAACCTGCTAAAGCGAGCAGATGGAACAGGCGGCAACCTCAGTGTAGCTGGCAATAGTATAATGGATGGCAATCTCACCGTAGAAGGGCAAACCCTACTTAAAAACGGTGCAAATGTTAAAGCCTGGGATGGTACTAACTATGTAGATGTTGCAAATTTTAACGTCCAACAGGTTGCATTTAATATGCCAATGGTTGCCCACAAAACAGCTAATTTTAAAAAATTAGTAAGCTTTGACGATGGACTTACTGTGACCAATGGTGGAATTGTCGTAGATCAAGGCGGTCTGAAAGTTAGTGCCGGTCTATCTGATCTTATGGGAGGCTTAAAGCTTTCTGGTGATGTTGGTAATGGGTATGCACTGGATGTTACGGGTAAAGGTCGGTTTAGTGGCAGTCTATCAGCCTCCACGCTGGCTGTTACCAGTACTGCTGTGAACAGTATAAGCACTTTGGGTGGTATTCAGGCAGTTGGTGCCATTAAATCGACTAATAGTGATGTTTTGTCGAGTAATGGTTCTTCATTGAATTCCTTTAGTCGATGTCATAATACTGATGGTACGATTAAACTTGGAGATCCATTATGCTCAGGTGGAAAAACTGATCCAGTACCACCAACCATCACTCTGGCCTGTAGTCCAACCAGTTGTTCTGATTCAGGTACATTCACCCATACAGCAACCGTAAGTGTTAATGCTAATATTACCTGTGCTGGTAATTGTGATATTGCCTGGTCTACCTCTGGAGATATAGGTGCTGGGGGCAGTGGGAATAGCGGAACATGGTTCAATACTTCCGAAACTAATCAGAGTGGTACTGTGACAGTTATTGTGACTGACCGCGATACGGGTTTGAGTGCTACAGATAGTACCAACATTTCTCTGGGTGGTATGCCAATGCCTGTTGATGAAACACCACCCACTATTAGTATGAACTGTGCACCTGGCTGCTCTATATCTGGTTCCACTACAGCAACTCAAATAGCTGTTACAGCCTCTGTTAGCTGTGTTAATGGATGTTTGCCAGTGACTTGGAGTCCCGATCCAGGAGGGAGTGGTAACAGTAGAACCTGGATCAACAATACAAGCGTTGATCAAAGTTTTAATGTGAGTGCTACAGTTGTAGATAGCTTAAATGGAAAAAGTACTTCAGCTACGAAAACTATTAGTCTGGGTGGAATAATCAATGATGGAGCACCTGGTGGTAGTTTTAGCTGTTCACCCAGCTGTTCAGTGTCAGGTATGAGCACGACTCCAGCCGCAATAACCGTCACTTTCACCTACAGCTGTGTTAATGGTGCCAGTCAGTGTACAAGTGATTGGGGGTCTTCGGGTAGCAGCAAAACTTTCAGCAATAACACTTTAGTTGATAAAACAATTAATTTGAGTGCCACAGTGACGGATGTGAAAAATGGAAAAAGTACCCAAGTATCGAAAACGTTGTCTCTGGGAGCTATACTGAACGTTGCAGCACCTGTTGGTAGTTTTAGCTGTTCACCCAGCTGTTCAGTGTCAGGTATGAGTACGACTCCAGCTACGATAATAGTCACTTTCACATACAGTTGTGTTAATGGTGCCAGTCAGTGTACGAGTGATTGGGGGTCTTCAGGTAGCAGCAAAACCTTCACCAATAACACTTTAGTTGATAAAACAATTAATTTGAGTGCCACAGTGACGGATGTGAAAAATGGAAAAAGTACTTCCGTTTCGCAATCGATATTCATAGGAGGTATACAACCTCCTAGCACCCTGACAGTTTCAACTAACTGTTCTTCTGGTTGCTTTGTTTCGTTTTCAAATACAACACGAGGAACAAAAACTTTGACAGCCAATGCTTTATATAATGGTGCTAGTTGTTCTGATTGCACCTATAGTTGGAGTACAAGTGGAGGTACATTATCATCAAGCACTGGTAAGTCTGTTACTCTGACTTCAGAAACCCTCTTTGTAGAGCAAGACGTGAATTACACTGTCAGTGTTACTGCGAGAAAAGGCACTAAAACGGCAACAGACTCGTTTAATGTAGGTTTTTTCAATATTTGTAAAATTGGAAATTTCATATGTTGATAGTTTTTAGAGACATTTTAGCAATATTATAGAAGTTAATAGTCTGGCAAGGTGGGATAACCTTGTCAGACCTTAATAAAAAGTTCAGGTCTTAGGTGTTTTGATTCAATTAATGAGTCAAGATATGTAATTTGTTTAAGATGAGTTATTGCAGAAAGTTATTGCAGGATATCCCAATCTTAATAGAACGGTTAAAATTTTAGTTATCTTGTTCTATTTCTAAAACAATTATCAATTAAAATATGAATTATTTAGACAGATTTGAAGTTATGGTAAGATTTTGATGTTTTTTATGTTAGGTTTAAGTAGGGAATTGAGAGTAGGGTGTACAACAAATCCAACAAATTCAATTCGTTTTATTTTGAGCCTGTATGCACCATAGAATTAGAGTAGATTTAACTTCTACGGGGTGTTGAAAAATCTACAAAAAATTAATGGGAAAGGAAAGTACGTCTTTGCCTTGTTAATACCAGGAAATGGTGAATAAGTAATGACTAAATTAAAAAGTATTGGAGTGGTTTCCTCGGCAAAATTGTTAGCTGGTATAATGACGCTAGTTGGTTTACTTGCCGGAATATTATATTCATTTGGTGGAGCTATCTATGATGTACTCACAACAGGTACTGTAAACTCAGGTACTGCGCTTGCATTTTTAGCTCTCATTGGTATGCCAGTTCTGTTTGCAATATTTGGATTTTTGGTAGGGTTTATGGGAGCTTTTCTATATAATTTAGTTGCGGGATGGATTGGTGGAATAGAAATGGATTTTGAGTAATAAATCTAACGACTGACGTAACAAATTAGAATTTAGATCAAAGCCCCGATAAACTATCAACATGGATCCCACATTCTCTCTGGCGACCACCAAAGCGAGTTTCTTCTTCCAGCATGCCTTCTGTTAGAGGAACTGTGCTATGTATATCTCCAATCGACACATAGCCCTTGTCCCATAAAGGGTGGTAGGGTAGATGATGTTTTTTTAAGTACTTGTGTAGTTGTTGATTATTCCAATCTAAAATTGGATGAACCTTCATTCTGTTTTTGAATAACTGAACGTAAGGTAATGATGCTCGACTTTGTGCCTGACTGCGCCTTAATCCTGAAAACCAGGTTGCAATGTTTAGTTCTGTAAGTGCTCTTTCCATTGGTTCAATTTTATTCATTTGGTTATAGGTTTGTAAGTGAGCATCGTCATGATCCCAAAGCTTACCAAAACGGGCTTCTTGCCAGCGGCTACTGAGATCACTACGATAAACCTGTATGTTAAGTTTTAAACGCTCTGTAAGCTCATCGATAAACTGGTATGTTTCAGTAAACAGGTAACCTGTATCTACTAAAATGATGGGGATGTCTGGATATACCTGAGTTAATAAATGCAGACTTACTGCTGACTGAGCGCCAAAACTTGAAGCAAGGGCAAAATTTTCAGGTAAATTGTTTAATGCAAATTCAACCCGTTGAGTAACATCTAGTTTAGCCATCTTTTGATTGGCATATTCCAGATCAATTTGCTCATTAAATTTTGTGTTTATTAGCTGTGCTTTTGTTGCTTGATTAGTCATAGAAATCGAGTCCATTCGTTACAGCTTTTATATGATCTTTACGGATCACAAAGTCACCAAAATATTCACCAGTCTCACGAGTTGATGCATAATCTTCAAACAGGGGATCTAAAGCATCGAGAATTTGAGTTTCATTGATGTTTTCTAAATATAATTTATTTAAACGATCACCTTTATGACTGGCACCAAGGTAAAGGTTGTATTTGCCAGGTGCTTTTCCAATAAAGGCTATTTCTCCAAGAAAGGGTCTGGCGCAGCCATTTGGGCATCCTGTCATGCGGATGTTAATTGGCTGATCTGAGATGTTATGCTTTTCCATTAAATTTTCAATTTTAGTTAATAAATCTGGTAAATATCGCTCTGCTTCCGCCATAGCCAGACCACAGGTGGGAAAAGATACGCAGGCCAGGGCATTTAATCTTGTAGCTGTTTCTTTTGCACCAAATTGCATACCATGTTTGTGAACGAGTTGTTCTACCTGATGTTTAATGGAGGGTTCGATATTACTAATAATCAGGTTCTGATTAGGGCTGATCCTGAATTCGCCATTATGGATTTTTGCGATCTCTATTAATCCACTAAACAAACTCGAATCAGCGGAATCAACTATCCGTCCGCTATGAATATATAATGTCAGATGCCACTTGAGATCTTCAGTTTGCATCCAGCCATAACGATCACCATTATGTTCAAATTTATAATCCCTCGCTGGTGCCAATTCAAATCCCAGATATTGATGCAGTTTGTCTTTAAACCCTGCCAGGGATAGTCTATCAATAGTGTATTTTAATCGGGCAAGTTTTCGAATTTCTCTATTACCATGATCTCGTTGAACTTTGACTACATTTTCAGCAACTTGTAAAACCTGTTCTAATGAACAAAAACCAATGACATTACCTACTCTGGGATAAGTCTGGTTGTCGTTGAAGGTAGAGCCCATACCACCACCAACGGATACATTAAATCCAATTAACTCGTTGTTTTCAATAATGGCAATAAAGCCCAGGTCATTGGCAAATACATCAACATCATTATAAGGGGGAACTGCTATAGCAATTTTAAATTTACGCGGTAGATAACTTTTTCCATAGAGTGGTTCTTCAGTGGTTTCAACCTTTTTTCCATCTAGCCAAATCTCATGGTAGGCTCGACTTTTTGGCAATAGGTGTTCACTAATATTTTTAGACCATTGATAAACTTCAGCATGAATTTTCGAAGTTTCTGTTAAAGGGTTTGCCATCACATTTCGGTTTACATCGCCACAAGCAGCAATGGTGTCGAGTAATGTTTGATTAATAGCGGCAATGGATTTTTTTAAATTACGTTTAAAGATCCCATGCCATTGAAAAGCCTGGCGGGTGGTTAGACGTAAGTTTGAATTTGAATACTGCTGTGCCAATTCGCTCAGAGCTATATATTGTGCAGATGTTGCCACACCTCCAGGAACCCGAGCACGGATCATAAATGAATAAAGTGGTTCCAATTTCTGTTTGCGTCTTTCCTGGCGAAGATCTCTATTGTCTTGCTGGTAGATCCCATGAAATTTAATAAGAACCTGATCGTCTTCTACAACTGAGCCCGTGACATTATTGTTTAAACCTTCAACGATGGTTCCACGTAAATAATTACTGGCCAGTTTTACCTGTTCAACATCGTGATTAGTTTTAGGGTCATTTTTTGCCATTCTGGTTTCTCTTTTTACTACTGCTTTATTACGGGCTTTATTACGAGCTTTATTACACGATTCCAGAAAATCAAACTAATCTCTGAAACGAAAAGAATATTTGTGGGTTAATAAACATCTCTAAGGTACCGTTTGTCTTTTCTAAGTTTCTTAAGGTAATTCAGTGCTTCATCAGCAGATTTTCTACCTTCGAGACTTATGATTTTTAATAGTGCTTCTTCAACATCCTTTGCCATGTGTTTTAAATCTCCACAGACATAGAACTGTGCCGTTCCTGTTTCTAACCACTGCCAAATTTGCTG
>JBFFIY010000226.1:0-6578 GCA_041556195.1 Enterobacterales bacterium | reverse complement strand
TTATAAAACCAGGGTCCTCAGAGGACATTGGACCTGCGATTAATTCTTGTCTTCTGAGGAAAGGTCTCGGTTCACTTTGATATTTTGATGGTTGATTTTTAGATATCTCAGTTGTCTTTTTGATCGGTCTGGATGGTTGATATATACTCAGTAAGATTGTGAATACGCTGTTTCGCCATGGCTTCGCGGCGGTACATTTTCCATTGTGGACGAACCCCCTCAAATGCGTGTCCCCAAATAGGCATATCAACTGTTCCATGTGATATTATCTTAGATTTTCCGGTAATGGATTTCTCTACATCATCGAAGGGAAATTCCCCATCATTTTTTGCTGACAAAATGGTTAAATCAGCCACTTCTTTCTTTAGTGCTGTTGATGCTGGACCGTCTCCCTTGCCACTTTTTCCGTGACAAGCTGAGCAAAGTGCAACATAGAGTTCGCCACCGTCATTAATACGGGCTTCCTTCCACGTTAGTGGTACTTTTTTGATGTCAACTTGCCCAAAAGAGCTACCGGCATAGGCCATGATGACGATCCCGATTACTATATTTAATACTTTCATTAATCGCTACTCCCTTTTTGGTATGTATGAAGGTGAAGAGAAATAACTTAGTTTGGGATATGTCCCTCCAGTGGTAATAATCTTTAATTCCCACAGACTAAATAGCCAAGATCTTAATATTATGGTGACCCACAAGAAGAAGTGACTCAGCACCAATAATATGCGAAGAGTTGCCATTGTAACAGTAAGCTAATAATGCTGAACTGACATATGTCAAGCAAAAGGTTAAAACACCAGAAATTCTCGGTAATGATGATTCTAATTGAGTAAACTTTTAAAAATACTGTTTTTAAGAATAAAACCTTTAAAACCAGGTGACTTAGTTAAATAACAGGCACAAGCCGGGTTACACAAAGGAGTGCATCTCCTTTAAAACTACTTCTAAGATTTTTTGATTTTTGTCACTTTCTAAGATCTGGGACAGGCACTCATAAAAAGAAATTCATAAAAAAATAAAATTTTCATATTGAAATTTGGTTTTGAATTTAAGAAGCTGTTGTGTGAAAATTTGTTGTGTTTTTTTAAAGAAAAACTGAAATTTAGACATGCCAACCTATCAAGTGCTTTTTATCATTTCAATTGAGTGTAGTTTTAAGCAAAAAAATCTGTAATCAGTCTGTATTTTGAAAAGCTTGCCGTTGAATTAGAAATCTTGAACGGTAATATCGTTCAAATTTTGTAGCATTTTCAATCCAAGCTTCTTGGTCAATGTTTAAGCGTTGCAAAATAAAATACTAGGACAGCCTAATCTTAAATTATAAAACTAGGGGTTACCAGAATGATATGTTCGTTAGCACTAAATCTTTTGATTTTGAACCTTTTTTTATAAAAATCGGGTAATTTTCAGATTTAGTTGGTAAAACTCAAAATTCATGCATAACTAAACTCGGAACCCCGATTTTTCTAATTATTTTTGAAGGAATTATGTTTTAAGTGGAGATTCGAAAGGAGAAGACTTACCCTGGCCATTTATGCATTTAAGTCCAACTTTTAATGCAGTGGATTTGATAATGTCTTTAGAACCTGCCAACCGAAAATGGCGTTTTCCAAAGTGATTAACTTGAGTCATCCAGGTATCAGGTTCAATTTGTAATCCTTTCTCTGAGACCTTTAATAAGTAATGTGTGGGGCGCAGCTGAAACATTAGGCCCTGTAACTGGCATTAAGAAAATTCCTAACGGTTCTAACTTTGTGTGGTGTACAAGAACTGGAGAGAAAGAGTATAAAGACGTTACAATTCAAATTGCCATAAATGGTGTCATCAATCCAATAACCATAGGCAAAACAGGTGACTTCCAAATTAGATTAAACTCAAACTCCGAGACCTGTTTTATTAATGCCCCAGGTGTTGAGATTACAGATTAAGCTAGATTTAAATTTTCGGCACAAAAAGCAGAGTGTAGAGCAAGGAGTTGAAATTTATGTACACCCTGTGTGTCGAGAAAATCGGCAAGAAACTATACTCGTGCTACTTCAAAAATGGCAACTTGAATCGTTTAAGCCACTTTCGAATTAACTACCTGATTCGCTAAATATTCTTCATAAGTTCCATGAAAATCGACCACTTGATGATTTTTAATTTCGACAATTCTAGTCGCCAGAGAAGAAACAAATTCTCTATCATGACTGACAAAAATTAACGTGCCATCCCATTCTTTAAGCGCATTGTTTAATGCTTCAATCGCTTCCATATCCATATGATTGGTTGGCTCATCCATAATCAGTACATTAATATCGCTCATCATTAGTTTACCGAACAACAAACGATTCTTTTCACCACCAGAACAAACTTTAGCTTTTTTGTTAAAGTCATCTTCAGTGAATAAAAGTCGACTCAACATGCCGCGAACTTTTAAGTCATCATGTTTCGGCGTTCGCCATTGAGACATCCAATCGAACAATGATAAGTCACAATCAAAATCTGAGGTGCTGTCTTGTGGGCAGTATCCAAAACGGGCGTTTTCTGACCATTTAATAACACCTTCATTGGCTGGTAACTCATCAACAAGACAACGCAATAATGTTGTTTTACCAGTACCGTTTTCACCAATTACTGCTAATTTGGCACCAGCTTCTAAAATCAGGTTGACGTTTTTAAACAATCGGCCGTCGTCATATCCTAAAGCAAGCTCTTCCAGTATTAATGCTTGGCGATGTAGTTTCTTATCTTGTCGTAAGGTAATAGAAGGTGTTCTTCGGCTTGATGACTTTACTTCATCTAATTTGATTTTCTCTAATTTCTTGGCACGTGAGCTGGCTTGCTTTGCTTTAGAAGCGTTGGCGGAAAAACGGTTTACAAATCCTTGTAGCTCTTCCATTTCAATTGCTTTCTTGGCATTACCAGATAGTAACTGTTCTTGAATTAACGAAGAAGCTGCCATAAAGGCTTCGTAGTTACCTGGATAAATACGTAGCTCGCCGTAGTCAATATCGGCCATATGGGTACAAACTGCATTTAGGAAATGTCTATCATGGGAAATGATAATCATTGTGCACTTACGCTGGTTCAAAACGTCTTCTAACCAACTGATAGTGTGGATGTCTAAGTTATTGGTTGGTTCGTCGAGTAATAGAATGTCCGGATTAGAAAACAAGGCCTGTGCGAGTAAAACTCGTAATTTCCAGCCTGGTGCAACTTGCGACATAAGGCCAAAGTGGTAGCTCTCTGCAATGCCCGCTTCCAGTAGTATTTCACCTGCACGGCTTTCTGCGGTATAACCATCCATTTCGGCGAACTGAATCTCTAAATCGGCAACTCGCATACCATCTTCTTCGGTCATGTCCGGGTTAGCGTATATTGCTTCGCGCTCTTGCTTCAGCTTCCAAAGTTTTGCATCGCCCATAATGACTGCGTCTATAACGGAATATTGCTCGAATGCGAATTGCTCTTGGCTTAACGTTCCGACTGTAAACCCTTGTCTTATTGAAAAATTGCCCGAAGTGGGTGCTAAATCTCCACTCAAAATCTTCATAAATGTCGACTTGCCGCAACCGTTTGCGCCAATCAAGCCGTAACGATTACCTTGACTGAATTTCGCCGAAATATTCTCGAACAACGGTTCAGCGCCGAACTGCATGGTGATGTTAGCTGTGGTGATCAATTGATTATTCCCTGGAGGTTTAACGGTAAGAGTTAGTGTGAGCGGCGCGCACTATAGAGCGTTGTGAGCTAAAAGTCGAGAGGATTGTACAAATAACACACAATATTTTAGTAATTAGACTTTTATGAGTAAGGTCGTTGGCAGTACAACAATTGTGCCAAGAATTCTTCGAAAAAATAAATGGGATCTACCATTGTATAAATACAATAGTAGACCCCATTCTTTACTAGAAAAAAATGCCTGACAATATAATGAATATAGAGCGACTGTTTTATGGGAATAACTAACAAAAAGGTCACCTCTATTGATTGTGAGCGTTTATTTTGCAATTACGGAGGATTCACTTTGGTGGCAATTGAACCTCAGGTAAACGACTATCACTGTCGCTACTTAGATTTATTGAACGTATAATAAGTCTCATTTAACTAGATCCGGATTAAATAATTATGAAAAAAACCTTTGAATTAACGAATTCAAAAATCAAAATCGCCAGAATGTTTGACGCAGCCAAACATGAAACCAAAAAATACCTTAAAAGAGAGCGTAATAAACCATTGGCTGAAGGTTCTGATTTTTGGGACTTTGATTGTAAGTTTGGTGCAACAGAAGAAGAAGCAGTGGAGATCCATGTCACTGAAATTAATAAAAAAATAGATGAAATGGAAAAGCTTGAACAGACCTCATTTTATATCGAAATTCTGGCTAAACCTGGGATCCGAAAAAGTTCGGTAGAAGATAATGAGCTTGACGAATAAGAATCAAGGGGGTCAGATCAACTTGAAAACCAGGTGAACAACACTTTGTCAGTCCAAACGTCGATTGTCTCCCCAGAGAGGTGCGATAATTGTAAATCCCGTTTGTCAAAATTTACAGGACACCCTACTCTCATTTCTCTATTTGATCTAAAAAATAACAGAAACAGGCTCTATCTTTGCTTTACTTCTCCACTTACTTATTAAGATTGGGTAGCCTGATTATCTTCTTCAGGTTTCCTACGAAGAAGGCGAAAAAACAGATAGCTAAAAAATTCTAGCGAAATACTGTCTTTAACCTTGCAGGCTGAAGATGGACAAGCCCATGTTATGGAACTTTATGTAGAATAGGCGGCATATTCTTAATATTAACCATTTGAGTGATTGAGATTGATTAAAATTATCCCGCCTGCTGAGTTTAAAACGATTCCCTGGAAAAATGGTAAAGGCTTGACTACTGAGCTTGCCATTAGTGAGGGTGGAACGCTGGGTTGTTTTGATTGGCGTATTAGTAGTGCCGCTGTAGTTGAAGATGGACAGTTTTCAGATTTTAGTGGTTATCAGCGCCATCTTGTTTTGTTAGAAGGTGAGGGCCTGGTGTTAACTCATGATCAAGCATCTTCCGATACTCTGGATCATTTTTTAGCGGTAGCAGCATTTTCTGGTAATAATAAAACCTGGGGGGAATTATTAAATGGCCCCATCGTAGATTTGAATTTGATCAGCAATACCTCCCAGTATCAAACCCAGGTTAAAGTGCTTCATTACTTTGATTCTATAGATTTAGATCCTGAGTCTATGCACTTTATTTATAGCCCTGAAAATAAGGCATTTTTAAAGAACCATTCTGTTGATGAAGAAATTATATTACCGGCCAATCATCTTTTACAATGTATGGACTCACAACAGCCGATAGTGCAATATTCAGTATCAGGCGCGTCATTGATTGTGATGAGCTTAAACCTTATTGATTAAATTTTATTAGAGAAAAACAATGAAAATAACTCCCTTCCACTTAGCGATACAAGTCAGAGATATTGAAGAAGCAAGAGATTTTTATGGTGTGAAAATGGGTTTTCCTGAGGGACGAAGTTCCGAGGACTGGATTGACTTTAATTGTTTTGGACATCAATTGGTGGTTCATCTGAATCCACAATTGGGTAAGCAAGGAAAGATCACCAATATATCGAATGCAGTAGATGGTCACGGGGTTCCCGTGCCTCACTTTGGTGTGGTGATGACGTTTAATGATTGGGAATTATTTGCTAATAGAGTAAAAACCTTTATTGATCATTTTGTAATCGAACCTTATATTCGCTTCAAAGGACAGCCCGGAGAACAGGGTACGATGTTTTTTTTAGATCCCACGGGCAATGCTTTAGAGTTTAAAGCTTTTAAAGATATTGAAAACCGTTTGTTTGCAAAAGAATAAACACCCTGTGAATTAAGGGAGCCACCCATTAATCAAAACTCACATCATATACATTTGCACTGAATATTTTCCATTGTTCTTCTTCTAAATGGCATACATACAAGCAACGGAACTCAACAATGTTACTTTTTAGATTCACACGCCAACCTATATTCAGAGATTTTGCATTTGACCCCATAGACATTTCACTTAATATATTAAACTCCGAACCAACATACCCCATGGAATGTAGAAACTTGCAATTCGATGAAAACTTATCAATTAGTCCCTCTTTATTGTCAAAAACTAAAGATCCATCGGCATCAGACACAGAACACGGTATTTTATAGTTGGAAGCTATGCCATTTGCATCAAAATTATCAAATGCCTTCTTATACTTAGTAAATAATATTCTCATTGAAGTACTCTACAGAAATTTGTGGGACACCTTGCTCTCATTTCTCAAGTAAACCTAACACAAAAATATCAAACCTTGTCATAAAAGAAAAACAGTAGGAGCATTTTATATTTTAATTCAGAATTGATTTGAAAATGGAGCTAGATAACTGACTTCACTATTCTATACCCGTGATACCTGGAAATGCGGGATTTCAGAGCTTCAGTGGGAATCCAGGTCAAGGCGTCGCTCGTAGAGAATGACTGGTCATTTTCAAGAGCGAGAACGAAGGACTGGTTTTCCACTGAAGCTCCCGAAGGGCAAGCCAATAAGCGCCCATCTTCTTCGTTATGA
>JBFFIY010000225.1:0-6633 GCA_041556195.1 Enterobacterales bacterium | reverse complement strand
CCATGTGTTATTGGGTGACGCAGAAATAACATTTAACCGTATCAAAATACGGCTCTAATCATTAATCTTTTCCATTGTAAGTTGTTTCAAGTATCGTTTTGGTGTTTTGCACATTGGTTTGATTTATCAGGCTTAACAACTATATTTAAGCTGCTGCTTACAACTCCACTTGCTAACATACATCTATCTAATAAACATTAATCTAGTTGCTTTTTTGAATAAAAACAACTTTTCATTAACAATTTTGTCGACATAGCAAGAAATGGACAACATTTAATTTGCAAGTTCTCGCTGTCTAAATTTTCTGCAATAAATGTTTTCATCAACAAATTATTTAATTATATCAATCAGTAAGATAAAAACCCACCTTACTAACGACTAAACTGGTGACAAACTGAAATTGATAAACTAAATTATTCGATAATCAACATCAGCAGCTTCTTCGATAAGTTTGTAAATACTTCTCCTTCATTTCAGCCCCAAAGCGAGATACAATCATACTACTTTTAACCTAAAATAATCTTTTCCGCGCTCAACTGATTATTTTAGGTTTAGCCACTTCTCACTCCGTAATTAACCGATGTCCGAAACAGAAGGTGTCATAAAATTCCAGCTCGAATTCGATCAAAATGAATCGGTTCAAGCCTGTCATATCGCTGAACTGGATAGCTGGCGTCATATCTTTTACCGTTTACAGCTGATTGGCCAACAGGCAGAAAGATACCAGGGTTATGGTTTTGGCAATATCAGCCAGCGCCACCCTGAGTTTCTGCAGCAATTTTTCATCAGTGGTAGCCAAACTGGTGGAGCAGCTTTTTTAAAACCCCAGCAATATGCTCTGGTCACTGAATGTGATCCCTTGAATAACCGGATCGTTGCGAGTGGAAAAATCAAGCCTTCCAGCGAAGCTATGACTCATGGTCAGGTTTATCAACTCGACCCAACTGCAAATTGTGTCATTCATGTTCATTCGCCCGAAATTTGGAAACATGCCGATGAGTTGAAAATTCCACAGACCACTGCAGATGTCCCCTATGGAACAGTAGCGATGGCGCAAGAAGTGGTACGATTATTCGACGAGTCGGATGTTAAAAAACAAAAAATATTTTCGATGAAAGGTCACGAAGATGGTGTTGTGTGTTTTGCGGAAAATTTATCCGTCGCCAGCCATTTGATGATCGATATTTTCAACCGCACGCTAAAGCTTGGCGCTTAAGGAACTACCTGTGGATAATTTTAAAGCAACCTGTATGCAATACGACGGCGAGGATTTTCTGATCCTGGATCAAACCCTGTTGCCCCAGAAAGAAATCTGGCTTAAAGCCAATGATGTAGACGCGTTAGTGGACATTATTCAACGTTTGGCAATTCGAGGTGCGCCTGCAATCGGAGTTTCAGCTTCAGTGCTGTTAGGCCTTATAGCTGAAGGTGGTTGTTCGCTTGGCGAATGGTTGGAGTCAGCCGAAATATTAAGAGCCGCCCGCCCAACGGCGGTAAATTTAATGAATAATATCGACCAGATAAAAGCGGTGGCCGAGTCTGGAGATTTTCCTGAATCCGCCATGAGTGAAGCTGAAAAATTACTCAAAGAAGATATTGAGCTGTGTGAAAAGATGGCTACCTTTGGCGCAGATCTTATTCAGCCTAATGAAAAGCTACTTACTCACTGTAATACGGGCGGCCTCGCGACTGCTGGTCTGGGCACCGCGCTCGGCGTTATTACCAAAGCCCATCAGCAGGATAAATCAGTTTTTGTCTGGGTCGATGAAACGAGGCCCTTATTGCAAGGCGGCCGATTGACCGCCTGGGAATGTCTGCAACGGGGTATTCCCCATAAAATTATTTGTGACAATATGGCCGCGATGTTAATGCAAAAAGGACAAGTTGACCGCATTTTTGTCGGCAGCGACAGGATTGCAGCCAATGGGGACCTTGCCAATAAAATAGGGACTTATTCACTCGCGGTTTTGGCCCAATATCATGGTGTTCCTTTTTATGTGGTGGCCCCCAAAACTACCGTTGACCCACATTGTAAACACGGCGACGATATCCCAATTGAACAGCGTCAGCCATCAGAAATAAAAGGCGCCAGCGGTGGTTTCGGTCAGTGCCAATGGAGCCCTGAGCAAAGTGAGGTGTTTAACCCGGCGTTTGATGTAACTCCGGCGAGTCTGGTCACTGGCTGGGTGTTGGATACCGGCGTATATACTCAAACGGATGTAGAGGGTCATCAGTGGTGGTTAGGTTAAATTAGTGTAACTATTCAGCTTACCTCTAAAATGAGCCATTTCATCGTTCAAAAATGGTCAAATAATCAAGTATACTCACATTTTTTGCCTCGAACTGACTCATTTTAGAGGCAACCTGAACAGCTACGAGTGCATTTTATTACTCTCTGAATAGTTACAAATTAGTAAACAAAGATCCCAGCAAGGGATCTTTTACTCTTAGAGTTGAAAATAGTCAGCTAAAAAACTCACTATATCAGTAAAGCCTTCTTTTACCATGGCGTAAATCGCATCAATATCCAGGGGATGTTGTTCCATACCCGCGCCCCAATTGGCGACAAAACAGATAGAAGCATACCCCATTCCCATCTCCCGGGCCAAAATGGCTTCCGGCATCATAGTCATTCCAACAATATCGCAACCGTCATTCTGCAGACGTTTAATTTCCGCTCCAGTTTCTAATCTCGGGCCCTGAGTCACGGCATATGTAGCCTGGCTTACCAGTTTAATTTTACGCTCTACTGCGGCCTCAATGAATGAGTCTCGCAAACTATTGGCAAAAGGGAAACTGAAATCGACGTGTTGCATCGGCTGGTTGATACCATCAAAAAAAGTCTGTTCGCGACCATAGGTATAGTCGATTATCTGATCTGGGCATACCCAGACGCCGGGTCCCATCGAAGCCCTTAATCCGCCGACGGTGTTGATAGCGACAATTTGCTTAACTCCTAACTGATGTAAAACATCAATATTGGCTCGATAATTAATGAGGTGAGGTGCAATCGAAGTATCGGTGCCGTGTCTGGCGAGAAAATAGAGCGGCGCTTTCGTGCGGGTCGATTGAAATACCTCTGACGACAATTCGCCATATTGCGATGATATTTCAACAGTATTGTTCAGGTATAACCCCGAGTACTGGCGTAAATCGGAGCCGCAAATAATCGCTGTAGGTTGATGCATAGGGCTGTGCTCCAATTGAGTTATTGTACAACATTGGCAGACACTCACTTTAGAGTCAATAATTTACAAGCATGAACAATGATTTTTACCATAATTACCTGTATTGTTTATTGTTTATTGATTAATATTAGATTGACGTACACAATTGGTTATCAATATTTTCAAGGATGAAAAGCTGGCAATCGCTAGAAAAAATTTAGTAGATAAGGATGTTTCAGGGGGGGAAATTGTATCAATCGCCGTGTACCCAAAGCATTTTGTGGGACATGTTTTTCAACGAGCTTTTTATTCTTTGGTAAGTGTTATCAGGTATTTTTGTATCCTGATATTTTGATTAGCTATGGTGCAATGTTTGATGAATATGAACAATAAGAAAATTTTTGATGTCTAATTTAGCTAATAACCTTTCACAATACGTCTTCCTGTTCGCCCACGGTGCTGGCGCCGATATGAATTCCGAATGGATGCTTAATTTCGATAAACTTTTAACAGAAATGGGATTAGAAGTTATTCGCTTTAACTTTCCTTATATGATGAAACGTTTACAAGATGGCATACGTCGACCACCAGACCGGGCGCCCAGGTTACTCGAAACATTCAAGCAACAAATAGATTTACTTCCTAAAGATAAAAAATTAATTATTGGAGGGAAATCTATGGGGGGGAGAATGGCAAGTCTATTAGTGGCTTATGAGAACTTAAATAAGGAAATTTCAGGTGTTATTTGCCTGGGTTATCCATTTCATCCACCCAAAAAATTAGACAAATATAAAGGTGCCCATTTAGCTGAAATCCAAATGCCGACCCTGATTCTACAAGGTGAACGAGATACGATGGGAACCAGGCAGGAAATCGATAGTTATGTCTTCTCGGATCCGGTTCAAATAAAGTTTCTTGGCGATGGTGATCATAGTTTTAAACCCAGAGTAAAATCGGGGTTAACTCTTGAATTTAATATGAGACAAGCAAGTGAAGCATTAGCGGGTTTTATTAATGCACTGACATAAAAGCTATAGGTTCTGTAGAGTAATGACAGAATCCATAGAAAGTCAGTTTACCTCATGGCAATTTCCCTGCTTTATTTCTCTAGTAACTCTAATGAATATTATCTCGTAGTTTGAGGTAAACACAAAACTGTTTTTATGCAGCTTTTTTATGCTTGGAATTTTGGGTGATTAGAGGGCAATAGGAAATTAAGTGTAATATTGGATGATAAAGAAACTGTATTTGATGGAGTTAATATTGAAAAATCTTAGTTTAATGTTTTTTTGTTTAACTCTAACTGCTTGTTCATCTGTGCCGCTAGGCACTATGCTGAAAATGGCAAGTATGGATAAAAATGATATATTACAAATCAAACCGAGGGAGGTACGAGTTAGAATTACCCTTGATGAGCCGGCTGAACTTGAAGAAAAAGAGGTAACACTGAGTTTTAAATTTGAGCATAAACAGGGAAAAAAATCTGAATATCAATACAAACTGAAATTACTCTCGCAACGAGCTATCAAGGCTGAAGCAGGTTTTTTTAGTGACACCTCGGCTGCCAATCAATATGAATTTAGAATTTCAGAGCAATCCATTGAGGAGTTTAAACAATACCAAATTGAGTTTGCTCAAGCTGGAAAACCTGAAAGCTATGCGTGGCGGGTTTATTATTACTTAAAGAATATTATCAAATCAGAGCTGTCCTTGACCTTAGATGTGGAGTTGAAACTTTCAAATGAGCAAAGCTATTTTTATTTGTTTAAGAATGCAAAATTAGCAGTTGAAAGTTAGTCTGGGCTTTTGTTGGGCTAACGCCCGACCTACAAGGGTGTTTTAGGTTTGTAAGTTGTCCTTCAGTTTTAGGGCGTCAACATCATCTTTAGTTTATAAACTCCATATTTGATCTGTGTCAAAGGTGTTGTTGTTGAGAGTATTAGGATGGGTAATGAACATCGCTATATTCAGCGATATAGCTTATGGAAAGGCTTCTTAAAATAAAAATATGAGGTCGAATATGATTACTGTACAAGAAATGATGACTCCTAATCCGATCACGTTGTTACGTTATAATAGTTTGGCGGATGCTCGTAAGCTGATGCAGGAAAAAAAATTCAGACATATTCCTGTTGTTGATGATAACCAGAAATTGATAGGTTTGGTCAGCCAACGGAATGTTTTGGCAAATGCGGTATCCTCTCAGGATTTCATCAATAAGGAAGAGTTGACCAAAATAGAGTCAGGTACGTTTTTAGCTGATGTTATGTCTACCGGGCTTACGACGGTTAAAGCGGATATGAAAATATCTGATGCGGCACACCTTCTTTATAAAAAGAAATATGGCTGTCTTCCTGTGGTTGATGATGATAATTGCCTGATAGGGATAATTACCGATCATGATTTTGTATCTATTACCATTCAATTAATGGATATGATGGACGCAAACGAGCCATTAGAGTTAGATGATTGATTTAGCTTAGGGTTAAGTGCAGTCCCACTTTGTATGTGAGACTGCTTTTTATGTTAAAGACTTCTAGTGGCGGAAGTGCCTCATGCCAGTGAAGACCATAGCCATGCCATGTTCATTAGCAGCAGCAATTATCTCATCATCACGAATAGAGCCACCGGGTTGAATTACCGCGCTAATACCGGCTTCGGCGGCGGCATCTATGCCATCACGGAAAGGAAAAAAAGCGTCGGAAGCCATAACGGAGTTCTCTACAACCAGCTTTTCATCTTCAGCTTTAATTCCAGCTATTTTTGCACTGTAAACCCGACTCATTTGTCCTGCGCCTACACCAATGGTTTGCCCATCTTTTGCGTAAACGATGGCATTGGATTTAACGTATTTAGCCACTTTCCAGGCGAACAGTAGATCAGCCATTTCCAGTTCAGAGGGTTGTTTTTCTGAAACTACCCGTAAATCGGAATCCATGAAGCAGTCAATATCTCTATCCTGGATCAGTAAACCACCTGTGACTCGCTTGTAGTCAAACCCTGGCAATTGATTTTGCCAGTCTCCACAGGTCAGTAGTCTGACGTTTTGTTTGACAGAGCAAATTTCCTGGGCTTGTTCGCTGACAGAAGGAGCAATAATTACCTCAACGAATTGCCTGTCGATAATTGCCTTGGCAGTATCAGCATCAAGTTGTTGATTAAAAGCAATAATACCGCCAAATGCAGATGTTGGATCGGTTGCAAAAGCTCTTTCGTAGGCTTCTAATAAAGTCTTTCCCGTGGCAACTCCACATGGGTTAGCGTGTTTGACAATGACACAGGCAGGAGCGTTTGAGAAACTTTTTACGCATTCTAAGGCGGCATCGGTATCAGCAACATTATTAAAAGATAAAGCTTTGCCTTGAAATTGGCGAGATGTTGAAATTGAAGCTTGATCAGGTTGGTGCTCGACATAAAATGCCGCTCTCTGGTGAGGATTTTCACCGTAACGCATACCCTGTGCTTT
>JBFFIY010000224.1:0-6751 GCA_041556195.1 Enterobacterales bacterium | reverse complement strand
CTTATGACAAAGAGGCATCGGCTAATGCCTATGCTATTTCTAATCAACAATCCAGAGTTGTCATTAAAGTCTATCGTGCTGGCCGATTAGCTAATTTAGGACATAATCACATTATTATTGTTGATAATCTCTACGGTATTATTAATTTACCCTCTGAAGGAAATCAGAATTTAACAAATACACAGGTTGAGTTAGCTTTTCCAGTGAGTCAACTTATCATTGATAATACGTATGAAAGAACTCATTCCGGTGAAGATTTCAAAAAAAATATTTCTCTTAAAGATATTCAGGCAACACGAAACAATTTGTTAGGTAAAAGCCTGTTAATGGCAAACCAATTTCCTATGATTGAACTTGAGATCAACAAAGTAATTGGCACTCTTCCAACATTAGTGTTTGAGACGTTAATAAAAGTTCGCAATCATCAATCTACTCAGCTAATTTCAGCACAAACCAGTATTTCTAAGAATCAAATAACCGCATCTGGAAGTTTTTCTATCAAACAAACTGAATTGGGACTAACACCTTTTTCATTATTTGGAGGTGCCATTGCTGTGAAAGATAAAATTGACATAGAATTTCTTTTAATTGCTAATAAACTATCTAACCAGAACTCTGGATAAAAACAGGTTATCTAAAAACTAACTGATCCAATCTATTTCATTTTTTTATTTTTAAAGAGAGAGAAAATGTAACTTCAACGTTATTACTCAACCATTGGGTATTAGTCCATTCTCCTGTACCCAGTGAAAAATCCAAACGCTGTAAAATTGACTTACCTGATAACATGGCTGTTTTACCGTTGTTTTTAAACAGAACAGGCACTCGTATTTTTTGGGTGTGGCCTTTTATCTGCAACTTACCACTTACCCAATAGTGTTCGACATTTAATTTATCTTTTTCTATCAAATGGCTGGTGAACTTTGCATGGGGCCATTTAACCTGATTAAAAAAATCCTCGGAAAGTGCTAATTCATCACCGTCTTTATTACCCGTTTCCAGTGATTCAACAGGCACCAGGACATCAATGATACTATTTTGTAAATTATTCTTATCAAGAATAATTCTTCCTTCCATTCTGGTGAATATGGTTTCAAAAGGCGTACCATCGGCCTTAACAGAAACCATTAATTGGCTTTTATTAAGATCGATATCCCATTCATCTATTCCATTTGCCTTTAGCCTGTTTGAAAATAATAAAAAATTGAGTACTAGTGAAATCACTGAAAATTTCAAGATTGAGTTAAATAGACTACACTTCAGATTG
Source organism: Enterobacterales bacterium (assembly GCA_041556195.1). Taxonomy (GTDB): domain Bacteria; phylum Pseudomonadota; class Gammaproteobacteria; order Enterobacterales; genus 21-14-all-40-8. Next base: position 5,484 of record JBFFIY010000224.1, on the reverse strand, counting down.
CCGTCTAGATGATTGATAAATAGCATATTAACAATTACTCCCTGCTACCAAATTTAATTCGATTAATTACATTGTCTTTTATAATCAACTGATGATAAAAAGCTGCCATGATATGTATCGTAATTAAAAAACAGAACAACCAGACTAAAAACGTATGGAACTGATTAAATATGTCTTTTAACGAATTATCAGGTTCTATTAGTGCTGGAAAACTAATTAAACCAAAAAATCCAGGCGGCAATTTAGCTGCTGAAGCCATTAACCAACCACTCAAAGGCATGAGTAACATACATGCATAGAGACTTAGGTGGACGATAGTTACAGCTCTTTTTTGTAGAGGTGACATTGATTGAAGCAAGAATGACATTTTATGAATGAATCGCCAAAACATTCTAAGTAATAATAAAAACAACAATAACATTCCCAATGATTTATGTCTTGATAACCAGAAAAAACGCTCAAAACCAATAGGTAATTCTGCAGCCCAAAATCCAAGAATAAGTTGCAATATTAACAACGGCACCATTAACCAGTGAAGGATCCTGCTCAGTAATGGATATGACTTAACATTGTTCAAAATGGCTCCTTAGCAATTATTTGTGAATACAAAATAATGAACATCATTCCAGATCTTTTTCTTTAACTTTTTTCTATAAAAACACAAGATAAACTAGTTAGATAAAGCCTTAATATTTCGTATCGAGATAGGCCTTATCACTCTGGTTTCAATAGAGTAATTAATTTTTTCAATCATTAACAGCTCAATTTCACTCTAAAATACCCACTAGCATTATGAATAACAACGAGTATAAATTTGTAAACAAGTATGAATATCATGCTTGTTAGTCACGATTTGTCTCATGCTTTATGCGTTTAATATGCTTTAAGAGTAGTATAATGCATGGGTTTAATTCTGATTATGTAGAACTTTTTATCCACCCATCTCGTCAGAAGCTAATTAACCAGACGGTGAACCGCTGAGCATTTACACCCCTAATTCATACATTCAAATACGGAAACATTCAATGAATTTGACAAGAACTTCTCTTAATAATCCAGCCGCCATGGTGGTGGTGGTTACTCTGGTTTTAGTTTTTGGCACTTTGAGTTTATTAAGTCTTCCAATACAGCTAATGCCGAATATTGAACGCCCACAAATCAATATTAATACAGGTTGGAGAGCTGCTGCACCTCAAGAATTAGAAGCGGTCATCATTGAACCTTTGGAGAATGTGGTTAAGAATATTCCGGGAGTGACTGATATCAGCACCAACATTAACCCCGGTTTTGGAAATATTAATCTAACTTTTGAAATTGGCACAGATATGCAACAGGCGATGTTGGACGTATTAAGCCGCCTTAATCAAGCACCTCCTCTACCGTTAGATGCCTTTGATCCAGTTGTAAGTAGTGGCGGTGGTGGTCAGGGACCAACTGCAGCATCTTTATTACTGCGCCCGATCCCTGGAAATCCGATTAAGGATTTAAACCAATATCAAAAATTAATTGATGATATTGTCGAACCTCGCTTAAGTAGAATTCCCGGTATTGCATCAGTCAATTTAAATAGTCGTCGTCCACGAGAACTACGTATTAGCTTTGATCCTTATAAATTAGCTGCCCTACAAATTCCAATTAGCACTATTTCATCAACCGTAGCTCAAGCAACAGATGTTTCTGCTGGCTTTAGCGATGTAGGGCGTCGAAGTTATACAGTTCGTTTTGCCGGACAGTTTAATCGTAAAAACTTACAAGATATGATTATTACCTACAGTGATAATATACCTGTCTACTTGCGTGATATTGCTACGGTTGAAGAAACATTGGTGGATCGTGTAGCCTTTACTCTACGTGATGGTGTTCCCGGCTACTACATTACTATTAGCCGTGCCAATGACGCGAATACAGTGGCAGTGTTAGATGAACTCAATAAGGCAATCACAGAGCTTAATCAGGGCGCTTTAGCTGCTGAAGGTTTAATGATTGATTTAAGTTTTGATGCCTCGGTACATATTCGTAATGCTATCAGCATGGTTAACAGCAATTTAGGAATGGGAATTTTATTAGCAATCGGTGTGCTATGGTTTTTCCTACGAGGTTTAAAAACTACCCTCATTATTGCCACCACCATTCCTATTTCACTGCTTGTCGCTTTTTTAGCCTTAAGTCTTTTCGATCGCAGCTTAAATGTCATTTCCCTGGCTGGTTTGGCTTTTGCCGTGGGCATGGTGCTAGATGCAGCCATTATTGTCCAGGAAAATATCGTGCGCTTAAGACATGATGGTATGGATAATCGTAAAGCCGTACTTCGTGGAACCATGCAAGTTACTGGAGCTCTTTTTGCTTCTACCGTGACCAGTGTTGCTATTTTCCTGCCTATTTTGTTTATGGATGGGATCGAAGGTCAGCTCTTTTCAGATCTGGCGTTAACACTGTCAATAGCAGTAACCGCTTCCATGTTAGCTGCCATTACAATTTTACCGGTAGCCAGTCGCTTTTGGCTAAATAAATTAGAACATCAGGATCCTTTTGAAAAATATTGGGATAATCTCACTGCATTTGTAATGAAATTTACTTCTACGCCATTAAAAAGAGGCATATGGATCAGCAGTATTTTAGGTGGTTCTGTGGTTGTTGCCCTGTTATTGATGCCGCGATCTGACTTTCTGCCAAGAGCGCCCATTGATGGATTTTTCTACAACATCAACCAGCCCCCAGGCACCAACTTAAAATATGTCGAAGATGAACTGGCACCCCTGGTTAGAAAACGTATTCAACCCTATTTTTCGGGTGAAAAAGAACCTGCCATTAAAAATTATAATTTCTATACCTTTAATGGTTCCAATACTGGAGGTTTTATCTATTCGGCTGATCCTAAGCGAACCGAAGAACTAATGGACATAGCAAGGAATGAAATTTTTAAAGATTTACCGGATACGCAGGTATTTTTATTTCGTGGTTCAATGCTTAATTTTGCAGGGGGTAACTCTAACAGCAACATCACCCTGAATATTCAGGGCTCTAATATTGAACAGTTAATGAACGCTGCCAGCATTGGTATTGGAGCCATTCAAAAGGCCATTCCAGACACTTATCCTCAGCCAAGACCTGGATTAACATTATCCGAACCCGAAATTCAGCTAATTCCCAACGATAGACGTATCAGTCAATCAGGTATGAGTCGTCGACAAGTGGCTGATGCAGTTCGAGCCATGACAGATGGTTTGTTTATTAGTGAGTACTTTGATGGAAATGATCGTATGAACGTCGTTCTACGAGGCAACCAGTGGCAATCTCCAGAACAGTTTGCAGCCTTACCTCTATATACACCGAATTCAGGTATTCAAACTTTAGGTGAATTGGCTGAAGTCAAACGTACTGTTGGCCCTAGTCAATTATTACGTGTTGATGGAAAACGTACTGTCAGTTTGTCGTTCTTACCACCAGCAGGTTTATCAATGGAAGAAGCATTAGAAAGTTTACGCATTAATGTCATTCCGAAAATCGAAGAAGTATTGCCTGATGATGCTCGAGTGATTTTTAGTGGCAATGCAAATCAACTGGCAGAAACTATGTCTGAAATGGCCAGAAATTTTTTCCTTGCTTTACTAATCCTTTTTCTTATTATGGCTGCTTTATTTAAATCCGCTAAAGACAGTGTGTTAGTGCTATTTGTTATGCCATTAGCCATTGCAGGTGGCGTATTGGCTCTAAGTATATTGAATATTTTCACCACACAAACACTGGATTTACTCACCATGATTGGCTTTATTATTTTATTGGGTCTGGTGGTCAATAATGCCATTTTATTAGTTGATCAAACTCGTACGGCAGAACGTCAGGGATCATCACGACAGCAAGCCGTTACGCAAGCTGTTCGTATACGTACTCGACCCATTTACATGAGCACATTAACCAGCTTATTTGGCATGCTTCCGTTAATGTTGATGCCGGGAGTTGGCAGTGAGATTTATCGTGGTCTTGCCACAGTTATTGTAGGCGGAATGGCTGTAAGTACTTTGTTAACTCTGTTTCTTTTACCAAGCTTGTTACGCCTTGGTGAAGATAGGGCGATGGAAAAGAATGAAGACAAGATCAGGTTAAAAACCACTAAAACAGCTTTAACAGCCTCAAGTGGCTAATCTAATTAAATTAATAAATGAAAACAACGCAGGAATGACATGATGAAGATGTTTAAACAGCCTCGGATTATCGCAAGTCTGATTTCTCTAAGTAGTTTAGCTGGTAGCTTTAGCAGTAGTGTTGCAGCTGATTCTGAAGTACAACTCGTTCCAGTGCAAATCTCGAAAGTAAAACAAACCATTATCACACCCACCATTGAAGTTATGGGTAATTTATATAGTCGTAATCTGGCGCAGGTAACTGCTGCTGTTGATGGCCAACTCGACTGGATAGCAGAGCCTGGTACTTATCTGCAACAGGGAGAGTTAGTCGCCAAAATAGAAAAACTGCCTATAGAGTTGCAACAAGCTGAACAAAAGGCTCAACTTAAACGCACTCAGGTAAATGTGAGTTACTTACAAAAGGAATTAAAAAGACTTAAAACCCTGAGACTGAATAACATCACCTCAGAAAATCAATATGAACAAACTTTATCACAGCATGATATGGCAGTTAATGATCTTGAAATTGCGAGATTGCGTTTACAACAAATTGATGATCGTTTAGATCGTACAGATATCAAAGCCCCTTTTTCGGGTGTCGTAGTGGAAAGATTACGCCGTGCAGGGGAAGATGTAAGCCGTAGCACGCTTTTAGCTAATATGATTGATAATCAACATCTTGAATTGCGTTTATCGGTTCCAGTTAAGCATCTTTCATTTTTGAAAATCAGTAACAAAATCAAACTCTCCAACCAACAACAACAATATACCGGAGTGATCCGCGTTCTTGTTCCAAAAACGGACATTCGTTCGCAAACATTTGAGTTACGCATTGATGTGCCTTTTGAAGCTGCTGAGCAATGGACCGTTGGTCAGTTAATTAAAGCAGAGCTACCTATCAGTAGCAGTCGTCAAACGCTGGCCGTTCATCGTGATGCTCTATTATTACGATCAGATGGTACCTATGTGATGGTTATAGATGAAAAAAATACCGCACATCGTATCAAAATTAAAATTAATGATGGCAAAGATCAATGGTTAGCCATCAGTGGCGATCTTAAAGAGGGTGATCGTGTGGCAATTCGCGGTGCTGAAAATCTTAGAGAGGGTCAGAAAGTTAAACTACAAACGGCAATACCCACTGTATAGGAGAGGTTCTCAGAATTACTCAGAACCCGCAATCATAGGTTAAACCTTATCAAGTTAGGTTTCTTTTATTGTAACTATTCAGCTTACCCCTAAAATGAGCCATTTGTGAAGCACATCCCTATGCTTTACCCCTTCGGGGCTGGCGCGAAAAACTTTTCCAGAAAGTTTTTTCATCGTTCAAAAATGGTCAAATAATCGAGTATACTCACAT
>JBFFIY010000223.1:0-6792 GCA_041556195.1 Enterobacterales bacterium | reverse complement strand
CGAGGATAAAACCCCATTATGGATCATTCAATCAATAAAATATTAGCTCGAACGTTGTTTGTCGTAGCCTTTGTTATGTTGGCAGCACAGGCTCATGCCACTCAATACACCGACCATAAAGTGATAGTGGGAGATTTTGATGGTAATGGCGTAGATGATGTGCTGTTACAGGCCAGACAAAATGGTGGTGCTACTGATGTTTATCTATCGGGTTATGCAGGCCGCGAATATCATTGGTCATCTCTGGCGATTGAGTTGGCCAATGGCGTTTCAACTACCACGTTAGAGCTAAGCAATAATTATTTTGATGTTTATCCCGGTGATTTTGATGGAGATGGCAGTGATGATCTCTTTGTTCAATCAAAGGTGGCTGGTGTCAATAGTTACATCCTGTATAGCTTGGGCAATACAGTGGGACAGGAAGGGGAGTTTAGCTATAGCCCTACAAAAAGTCCCATTGCCGATAATGCCCTGGGACAAAGCTGGAATGCCACGACTCACCAACCGGTGATTGGCGATTTTAATGCCGACGGTAAAAGCGATATTTTACTACAGGGCAAAGGTTCCAGTTCAACCCATGCCGTTATTTTAAGTGATGCTAATGGCGTTCCAAGCATCCTTCAGCAGAACTGGAATACCCCACATCTTATTGTTAATTGGGACGCCAATATCAACAAAGTTGTTGCCGGAAATTTTGATGGTATTGCAGGGGACGAACTACTCACCACACAATACGAGCAATTTATTTTTGTGGGCTCAGATATTCTTACCCCCATTCTTATTCGCCGCATGGGATTGCTAACGGCAGATCTCCAGGGACAATTCACCACACTTCCTCAATGGTGGTCAACCGATGCATCAGGTTTTGACTGGACAGCCACAGACTTTGAGACACTGGTTGGTGATCTCAATAATGATGGTAAGGACGATGTTTTTCTACAGGCAAATACTGCGGGTGCAAATAGTTACCTACTGAGCAGTAACGGCATAACCACCAGCAATACCAGCCCCTTTACCCAGACACAAACCCTGACAACCAACACATTGCTCGCGGGTGAAACCTGGTCGAGTGATTCCGTTGCCCTGAGCATGGGACGCTTTAATGGTAATGCCGCCGCACTTTATCGTTTTGAAAATCCAGGGCTCCATCAAAATCGTATTGCCCTGGCTAATGTCTCCGGTGTTTATGATGCACTCACAACAGCAGTCGATCCCACAAACTCCGTTGATCCCAACATCCCGCAAATTGGCTTTATCATCCCTGAAATATTAGGAAATTTTAATACCGACACCACAGCCGCTGACGTATTCTCAGCCCTGGGTTGGTCCTGTTTAAAGGGAGAAGAAAACCATCCTGATTTAGGCATTTATGCAGGTGCGCCAAGAGAGCAGGTAGGTTCCATCTTGCTGAGTGATTTACTGACTCCCGGCGTTTTATCTTATGAAGCAGGAAACCCTGCCAGCGCTACAGATCCCAGTAATAACCATAATGATGAATGTTGGAATAACAACGCTCAAAATGGTTTCCGTTACGTTTTTTCCGAACAGGAAAGAACCGATTATGCCGCAGCATCTTTCTATATCCATGAAAAAACCGCACTGTCCGCTGCCAATAGTTCATTGGTTGATGTGACGGTTGAGCATTTAATCAACCCGTTTGAAGTTAGCATCGTTAGTCAAAATCCCATCGTGGTTGACGAAGATACCGTGCTTGAAATGCTCCCGACAATGTTTAACTTAAGTAGCACCAATATCGCTGGCGTGAGTATGACGGTTAAACCTGGCATTAACTATAGCGTTAATGGTAGCAGCATCACCCCTGCATTAAATTACAATGGACCATTATCGGTCACGGTTAATGTCTCTAATAATGGGCGTCTCAGTGATGATTTTATGGCAAGCGTCACGGTAACACCGGTGAATGATGTGCCAGTGATTACAGGTCATCTACCTTATTTTGCATATGCGGGTTCAGCCTATTCTTATGTGCCACAGGCAATGGATGTAGAAGGTGATGAACTCATTTTTGAAATCAACTACGATGCTGGCAATAATAATTTCAACCCCATGATCACAGAATTAGATATTTTTGCTGATGCTGGGCGTGTGCTGGATCCGGAACCCTGGGCGATTTTTGATAAAACCACCGGAGCTGTGAATTCAAAACCCGGAAGACCTTCTAGTGTTGATTTAGCGCCAGATGGCAGCTCTCTTGTATGGCCAGGCATCAATATTTGTGTTATGGAGGTCAATAATCTCCTCAATCGGGGATGTATCTTTAAAGAGATATCTAATCAAGTGACCAGCAGAATGGCCGTACATGTTTTTCCCGATCCGACACATCCCAGGATCACGGGACAGACAGATCTGAACCTGGCTATACTGGAAGATACTGGTATCACCTTGCAAAAAAATCATTTCTATCTCAGAGATGCGGATACTGATACTAGTTTGTTGAGCATTGACGTGAAACCCGGAGTTAACTATACCCTTGATCCCCTTACTCCAAACGCCATTATCCCTGCTGCTGATTTTGTTGGGAACCTGACTGTTCCTGTTACAGTAACCGATGGTGTACCAGACCATGAAAGCCCTGCTTTCAACACCATCATTCAAGTCACCCCCGTCAACGATCTCCCCATCTTTAGCAGCACTGCACTAACCACAGTTACAGAGGGTACAACTTACAGTTATCAGGCACTGGTTAATGATATTGATAACAATGAAACATTAACGCTTAGCGCCCCTGTAAAACCTGCCTGGTTAACTTTTAATAGTGCAACTGGCTTCTTAACTGGCACACCCGGTAGCGCCGATGTGGGCATTACTCATAATGTTATCCTGCGCGTACAAGATAAGAGTTTGCTGAATGTCGATCAAAGCTTCACAATCAGCGTTTTAAATGACAACGATATCCCAGTTATTACCAGTACTGCAGTGACAACGGTCAATGAAGACAGTCTTTATACATATACCTTAACTGCGACAGATGCCGATGTGGGTGACAGCTTAGTGTTCAGCGCCCAGAGCAAACCTACCTGGCTGAGTTTTGATACGGTAAGTGGAGTATTAAGTGGTACCCCCACCAATGATAATGTGGGTATGCATGAGGTTGCTCTAATTGTAAATGACGGCACAGTAGACGTTTATCAACGTTTCACTATTAGCGTTATTAACGTCAATGATGCGCCTGTTGCTGATGACCAAAGTGTCAGTACGCAAGAAGGTACGAGTATATCAATAGAATTGGCGGCTACAGATGATGAAGCTGACGCGCTGACATACTTCGTTGTTACTCAACCGGCAAACGGTACATTAGGTGGCGTAGCCCCCAATCTCACCTACACACCCAATACGGATTTTGACGGTACAGATAGTTTTACTTTTACAGCCAATGACACTGTCGTCGATTCGAATATAGCGACGGTTAGCGTTATCGTTAGCAATGTCAACCAGGCACCGGTTATTAGTGGTCAACAAAACCTGACTGTCACCAATGACAGCACTCTCACCCTGAGCCTGGCTGATTTCACAGTTACAGATGACGATGCAAACAGCACCCTCACCCTGAGCATTACGGCGGCGGGTACCAATTATAGTTTTGTAGCCAACACCATCACCCCAACGGCTGGTTATGTTGGTAATTTAACCGTTCCAGTGACCGTATCAGATGGTCAATTAGACAGTTTGGTGTTTAATGCAACGGTGATTATCGTTGAACCCTTTATACCACCATCAGCACCGCCGATCCCGCTCAAACCTACAGCAGCTGTACCAGTCAATGATGCGACTTTAGGCGCAATTGCAGGTCAGTTCCGTGTCGATGAAAGCGGGCAGGCGACTTATAACATCCCTATTGCTACCGTTGCTGGTAGTGGCGGTGTTACTCCCCAGATTGGTCTTAGTTATTCCAGCCAATCAGGTAATGGTCATCTAGGCATGGGTTGGAGTCTATCTGGTTTATCTGCAATCAGCCGTTGTCGTCAAACCAAAGAACAAGATGACGTTGACTTACCTGTGACGTTAACAGCAGATGATCGCTTTTGTCTCAATGGACAACGCTTAATGGTGACATCAGGCATTTATGGCGCCCTTAATTCGGTCTATCGCACAGAAATAGATACACAGGTTGAAGTTACCGCCAAAGGTGGCAGTTTAGGCAATCCTGATTACTTCAAAGTGACAGCCAAAGACGGTTCAGAAAGCGAATATGGAAATACAATTGATAGCCGCATTTTCTCCAATGCCCCGGGAATGGAAAGCTATGTTTCAACCTGGGCACAAAATAAATTTACGGATAATCCCAGATTAACAGCATCAAACTCCTATACCTATCAGTATAATACCGAGCTTGGTAGTGAAGAATTCACGTTGGAAAGAATCAATTATAGTGGTGTGAGTAATAATTACATCGAATTCATTTATGACACCACTCGTATGGATGCCAACAAGGGCTATTCGGCTACAGGCGCTAAATTCGAGTTGAATAAACGCCTGAACCGTATCAACTCTTTTGCGGGTACCAATGAAATTCGTCATTATGAGTTTGTTTATGAAACACTGATTGGCACCAGAATTCATCCAGGGATCTGTAGTACAGAGCCTGGAGAGAGTTACTGCCTACCAGCTTACACCAGCGAGCAGCACGGTTTTAGCCGTTTAGAAACTATCAGAGAATGTGTTGGAACCACCTGTTTACAACCTATGACATTGGACTGGGCATTTTTGAAAGAAGGAATAGAATCGCTAGCCACCAGCACTACAATGACTTTAGGGCCAGATATTCTTTACTCATTCAATTTTTCAGCAGGTCCCAGAGCGCCGATTTCACAATTAGGTGATGTGAATGGTGATGGTTTGCAAGACATTGTATTTGTTTGGGAAAATCAAATTGCTATCGCATTCTCTGATGGTAATGGCGGATTTACCTTTACTCAATCCATCACCCTGTCGAGTCAGTTTAGCCCTTATTGGCACCTATTGGATTATGACGGTGATGGAAAAAGCGACATTCTTTATGGCGCTCAAAATGAGCTATGGCATGTCAATTTATCCAATGGCACAAGCTTTGATACCACGCCAATATCCCTGGGATTATTCATCGATAGTCAAGATGAAGCCATATCCCTGAGAGTCATGGATCTCAATGCAGATGGTTTGCCGGATTTATTCTATAAAGATTTTTCTGCGACAAACCTTCTGCAAGTTAAATACTTACGAAAAAGCACAGGCACCCATCCTTATGCCTATGATCCCACAGAAGATGCCTTGTTTGTCTCAGGTGACAATCCAATTGGTAACACCATGGAGACGGCTCAAACCCAACCGGTAGATTTTGATGGTGATGGTCGAACCGATTTTCTGACCAAAGCCAACTTTAGCAATGGTGTACATTGGGTACTGTATCGCATGAATGAATCAGGTTTACTGGAGAAATATGTAGACCTGGGTCTTGCACATACCGATTTACCCAGTGAAATTCGTTTTATGAAAGCGGTCGATGTCAACTCCGATGGTCTGGCTGACGTATTTTATCGCAATCCTTCTAATGCCAAGTGGTACTATCGTTTGAATTTGGGGCAGGGAATTTTTGAAACGGCAGCACTGGCGCATTCAATTGGCACCTTTATGAATGACGACTCCCTGCAATTTAGCGATTATGACCATGATGGCAAGGCCGATTTAATCTATGTTGGTAAGACTGGAACCCCAAATAATATCTTTGTGAAGTTATGGATAGGCCATGGTTATGGCACCACAATCGATACTGAAATAGCCATAAGCGATCTGGACATCAGCAGTCAACTCTTTATGGATCTCAATGGTGATGGGATCAGTGACTTATTGGTAGCTCAGGAACAAACCTTCAAAAGCTACATGAGTGTTGAAACCTTCAAGAAAAATAATGCCATCACCCAAATTGACAATGGCATGGGTGCCATTACAGACATCACCTACAAACCTTTAACCGATAGCAGTGTTTATCGTAGAGGTGAAGGTGCACCACTCATGGACTACGGAAATCTTTCTCCCGTTTTTGATGTGTTATCGCCCATGTACGTGGTTTCACAAGCCATGAGTTCTTCTCCTGGACTCACAGGCGATACGGTTGGTACATACAATGCAAATACGAAAGCAACCGTGCAATACCGATATCAAAACGCTCGTATGCAATCCGGTGGACGTGGTTTCCTGGGTTTTGAAGCCCTGGCTACTTATGATCCCAATACTGATATGGAAACGGTCACCCGTTATAAACAGGATTACCCCTATACCGGGAGACCAGATCTTACGGTGACACGTCTTACCCCCGCATCTACCTGGTCAAGTACAACTGAGATAAGAGATAATATGGTAGGAGTTGGAGCCAGTGGCTCTATACAGATTTCTAGTTCCAGCAATACCTGGCTATCTAAAAAAACAGCGGGACTCAACACTGGTGTAGATTTCCCCTACATTGATATAGCCTCAGAAACCAGCTATCAATTACAGGGTGATCTCTCAGAATTAAAACCGAGCTACTCCCTCATAGCTCTAGCCGCTCCTACCATCGTTAATACCACCAGTAACTACGATGACTGGGGCAATGTTACCAGCATTAGCGTTGATACCAGAGATGGCTTAGGCTCTGTCCTCAAAAAAGACACAATAAATGTCTATGGCACTAGCATCGATGATGAAAGATATGGTCGACTAACCAATGCCACAGTAACCACCACATTACGTGGTCAGCCTGCGAAGGTAAGAACCTCCAGCTTCGGTTATGATAGCAATACACTCATGCTTAACCGG
>JBFFIY010000222.1:0-6937 GCA_041556195.1 Enterobacterales bacterium | reverse complement strand
TGACTCAAATATATACTCATACATTGATTCATCTGTGATCTCTCCGTACTGAGAAGTAAGAACTAAAACCAATTTCTTTGCCTGTTCTTCTGACTTTATGTTTGTATGAAGACTTACAGGAACCTCTGGAATAACCCATCCATCTTCTCTCATCTTTGTTAAAACTCTAAGCCTTTGGTGGCCATTAAGTATATAAAGCTTTTGGTCTTTTTTGTTTTTAAATGCTGTAAAGGGCTCTGAAAAGTCGTGATCTATAATAGATTTTTTTAGCTTTTCGTAGTCTTCTTTTGAAAGGCTTTTTAAGGTCCCTTGAAATGGATGTAAGTTTGTAATGTCTGTTTCTATTGGTTTAATCGATACCTTAATGGCGTTTACTTTCCTCGAACCCATATATTTTGCCCATATCCTTTGTGCTTAGCTTGTCTGCTTCAATCTCATGGTAGATTTCTGCTGCAATCATATCAAGGAAATCTTTTTTATACACTGTGCTCAACTCACCCTCTGATAGCATCTCGATTGCTAACTCATCGGCAAAGTCTCTGAAGGCTTTTGATTGTTTTATTTTTTTAAGAAGTTTTTCGTACACTGGACATTTTAAGCTCATATCCAAGTATCGTATTTTTTGGCAAATCTGGTTAGGCTAGATTAGAGCATTTATAACAAAAGCCCAGATTAATAAAAATGTAAAGAATAACAACTGCTTAGCTCCATAGTTTTCTACCATGACATTCCCCTTAGCTCATTTGTGATCTCATCAAGCCTTGAGTCCACGTTTAATTCTGTCATTTCTCTAAAGTTTTCTGGCTCAATTGTTCTTGTAACTCCGTTTTTTGTGATCTCACAGATATTGTCACACAAACAGAAAACAACCGAGAAGCCCTGGCCCAATCTTTTCTCAAGCTCAGACTTAAAGTATTTATTGATCTTAGAGTGCTTTTCTTTATCATCTGACTTGATCTTGTCGCTTTCTTCTTTGTTGAAATTCTCTAAGTTTTTTCTGCGCTCGTTCTCTAAGAGATACTCATTTTTTTCTAGAATTTTTGCCATTGAAAGTCACCTCTTCTTGGAGTTCTTGTCCCTCATCATATTCTGCTAATAGTTGGCCATCAAGAGTAAAAATCTGTCTTACTAGCCACGTATCCTTTGTGAGGGCGTTTGTTCTCAAGGTGTTAGAGATTATCACCTGTTGAGCTAGTGGGTTATGTTCTTGAATTGGTGCAGGTTTCATATATCCTCCAAAAAATTACCAAAGGAGCGGAGCTTTCGGAGAGTCGAAGCTCGGCGGCTCAACGCCCCCCTGGTAAACATTAAATTTCTATTAAATCTTTTTCTTATCCTATCAATCTTATGCCAAAGAATATGGTGTTTATCACACAACCAAATAACATCCAGTGGTCTTTTATAATCTTCGTGGTGCCCATGTACTTTTGTTTCTCCACAAATCTCACAAGGTTTTTTGACAACTTTACCCGATTTAATCCCATTCCAGAATATTGAGTGAGCAGATCTTTTTTCTTTGTTTCTTGCAGCCCATTCCTTTTTACCTCTTTTCAAAGACTCCCTGCCTTCTTTAGAGCCCGCATAAACGGATCTAGCTTTAACCCTTTTTGTTAGATTAGATCTTTCCCTGTCATAAGACCTATAATATTCAACTCTTTGTCTTCTGTTTGCATTGTTTACTTCTTTACAACATTCTTTACATCGCCCAAGGTGTCCATCTTTCATGTCTTTGTGTTTATAAAAAGCCTGTAGCTCTAATTCTTCATTACACCCTATACATATTTTCATACTAGAAGGGAATATTTTCTTCTTCGTCAAAGCTAGGCTCAAAAGATTCTTGTTGTGGCCCTGCTTTCTTTTCTTCTTTAGCATCTAAGAACTGAACATTATTGGCTATTACTTCAGTTGTAAACCTTTTTTCTCCATTCTTGTTTTCCCAAGATCTTGTTTCAAGCCTTCCCTCAATGTAGACTTGAGATCCCTTCCTAAGAAAGTTAGCACAGTTTTCTCCTTGAGCACCCCACACAACAACTCTATGCCACTCGGTTTTCTCGTTCACTTGGCCAGATTGTTTATCTTTCCATTTTTCAGATGTAGCCACGGTCATATTTGCAACACTGTGGTTCTTTGTGGTGTATTTCAATTCCACATCCTTACCAAGCCTTCCTAAAATTATTACCTTATTAACTCCGCTCATTGTTTTCCCCCAATCTCTTCTATTTCTTTATCTGTTTTACCAACAAAGGGGTTTTTTGCTCCCTGTAGTCCGTTTTCGACCATCTCTTCAAGCATGGTTTGGTGAACAGTTGTAAACGTATTTTTAACGTGCTCCAGATTTTTAACATACTCATTTGCATCATAAGAAATGAACTTACAATACTCTATAAGCTTTCCCATAAGCCCAGCCATATACAAGTTCGTAACCTCTTCCGTATCTCCTTCAATCTCCTCAATAAGCTTTTTAAAGCCAAGCCCGTAGTTTTCAATAAGGCTGTCTATTCTCATTTGAGCCTCTAAAACTTGAGAAGTTGCTTCTTGTGTTCTTTCGTTAATTCCCATCTTTTACCTCATATGTTCTTACAAACTTCATTAAAAGTTTTGTACATTCATCGTTAGTCAGCTCAGCAGAAGATCCCTTGCCAAACATCATAAGCATTTGTTTTTTTATCGTGTCTTTATCAATGCTCTTTTTTGAAACCTCATCCCTTAGAAGTTTTAAATATGCCTTAGAAGCTGGCTTTTCTTTTTCTGCACCAACAGCCTCAGCATAGTTAGGCAATTGAGAATCGTTATCATCTGGCTTAATTAGCTTTGATGGAATTGTAACAAAAGGCCCTTCTGGAGGCTCTCCTTGGTGCCAGGCACTCTCAGGCACTTTCCACCAATACTTCGTGTAGGAACCATCCTTAGCCTTGTGAGAGGCATAATTCCAACCCTTCTGGGCTTTCATTGATATTTCTGCAAATTGAACTTCCCATGAGTATAAGTAGCGCCCTATTCCCCATTTAACAGCAGCTCTTTTAAAGGCATCCGATAAACCACCCTTAAAGCTCTCAACTTGCGTTGGTTCGGCACCATCCCATTTAGTTTGGTTATAGCAGCCTTTTCCTTCTATTTGCCCTTGTATTGTTATTCCACACATTACACCTTTGGGCTCAAACACATATTGGTCCGACCAAGCATGAGGACCACAAACATAATCAAGCCTATCCATTACAGCTCTAGCCTGGACATAAGCTATTATCTTGGCCCACACCTCTCCATTGCCCTTAATGCCAGAGCTTTGGATTCTCCATTCTATTTCATCTCTATCAAAGGGTTTTTTAAGATCTTGTATATTCATATTAATAACTCCAAAACGCAGAAAGAGGTATTTTAGCTTCTGGCCCTTTTAAGCAGCATTGTAAGCAAATATGTGCCATTTTTGGTTTTTCGCTAAAGCCCCACACATTCTTTTTTAGCTCAACTCTCGCCGCTCTATATTCAATGTGCATGGTTTTTTCGCCAGTAGGTATCACTCGATCGCAACAATCACATTCGTAGGTTACTGTTTCCATTTCGACTCTCCTTTAGTTGATCTAAGTTTTAGGTCTAGTTCTTTTTTAAATCAAGCAATAAGATTTGTTTTGGCGTATAGCGTGAAAAGATTACGTTGATTATTTGAAGGTTTTTCATTAATTGTCTTCTTAGTTCTTGGTCAGACAAGTAAAAATCCTTGAATTGATTTCATAGTGGAGGGACTCCCCGCTGGGCTATGATCTTAAAAACCCTTGCGAAACCAGTGCATATCATTAGGCAAGGGTAGGTTGAGCAACACAAAGAAAAGTCTTAACGGATAAATAGAAGAATTATAGTAAGTTATTGATTCCGTTAGCTTAGAGAAAAAAAAGAATCTAAGAATGACAAAGTATTTGTGTTTCCGGTGCCTGGTATGGGCCTACAAGTAGGTATTGCATTAAACCGGAATTGTTCTAGTAACTTGTAAATGCTAGAACCCCAATGCCGCAAAGAGCCTGGCTCCGTAGTCATTGAGGATTGTTCCCCTGGTGAATAAGTTTAATCTTATAGCCTATGGGGAGCTTTACCCAAAACCCTCAAAACCTTCACCGTATTCATTAAGGAGATGTTATGAATAAACAACTGCAAGACTGGTTAAAAAACAACTCTGTCACTAAATGTCCAACGGTAGACAAATCGATCCCAAGGTTTAAGAAACAAAGAAAGCCAAATGGAAAAAGAGTTCATTTTTGGGATAATCAAGTTGTTGACAAATAGCGTCTTGTTTTTTTTTAGAACCATGTAATTCTTTCAATCAACCTCTTAAGGGAGATACTCATAGGTGGACCAGCCAGTGACTTTTTCCACTCCCTTTTGAGGTTACTTTACAACCTTGAGGAAACAACATGGAACGAGAAAAACAAACCATTTACGGAGTTAAAGACTATTACACCCACGGCTCAAGATTTGACTTTAACAACGATCAAGAAATACCCATTGTTATCAACTCTTTAGAAGACTGGTGCGAGTTCTTAGAAAAAGTTATTACTTCAGATGGCGTTAGAGTTGCCCTTGAATATGCTAGAAACAACTTTAAATGGTATAAACACAATAAAACCCAGGTAATGGACGCACTAGCAATAGCAGAACACGTCGCCAACCTTAGAAAGTCTCGCTAATGGAGATCTGCTCATCTAAAGCCAAAGAATATCATACAGAAAGAGAAGTTTGTGGAACCCCTTCAGATGAATGGTCTTATACTTATTACTTTAAGGGCAACAGTAGGGACATTAAGGATAAAGTTTCCATCAAGTATTGCAAAGAATGTCATCGGGTAGGTAAAGAAAAAAGGAAGTGCCTTAAGTGTAACGAGCTTTTTAAAAAGTCTTGTGGAGCTAAGTTTTTATGTAAGAAGTGTTATCTTAACAACAAAAGAATAATTGATCCTCAAACATTTGGAACCGTAGCAGGGAAAGACGGAGTATGAAAGACCAAGAGATTTTAAAAGTTCAGCTAATGACCACTAAACACATCGCCAACATTCTTATGGACGCTATGAAGTCCACCAAACAAGTTCTTAAAAAAGCTGGTGAAAACAAAGAATCTGAATATGGACAAGGCTTTACAGAAGCACAAAACCAAACCCTTATGGGGATTTTACACCTAGCAGATGGCTTTGAACTTGAGCTTAAAAAAATCGAAGAAAAAAAGATTATAAGCCTTGAAGATTTTAAAAAAGGTAAGTAGGTTTGCAACCAAGATCCCAATCTTAACCCTGAAGAACACTGGGACCTGCAAATTTTGGTGTTCTTTGGGGAAATTTAAAAGGCTGAGGTTATCCCTCCGTGGAACCCCTCATTTTAATTCTTAATCATTTTTAGCACTAGGTCCAATAAATCTTATTTAAACTACCCATAACACGTATTTTATAAGAATATTGGATGTGGAGTTCTATTGTAGACAGTGCAAAAAACCTCGTGAGCTAGAAATAAAGCGGTATTCAGTTAAAGATAAAAGGTTTTCTGTCACCACATATCAGTGTGGGTCTAAATTAACCGTAGAAGCCACAAATATGCAGATTCTAGAACACTTTGAAAAAGGGGGGCGTTGTGAAGCGAAAAAAGCAACGTGACTTTACCATCCCCTTTAATTGTCCAAAGTGTGGAAAACCCGATGTGTGGCGTGGAAAACTCTATCTTGAAAACCTCGGTGAAGTGATGCTCAACTGTAATGAATGCGATGCAAAGCTTAAAATACACCTGAATACAAAAAAACCCCAAGAACCGTGAAAAATTTACATAAGCTTAAATTACTTGTTGTATTATAAATCAAGCTAGTACATCTTGAAGCCAACTAAAGGAGAGTCGAAATGTCCATAGAAAATTGTAAACAATGCGGTGAAGCCACAAGAGATACTGATTATGACCTAGAATCTGGGTATATGGTTGGTGACGATTGGTATTGCCAAGAATGCGCCGAGAGCCCCGTGGAGCTTAAAAGAATCAACGTATATCCAAGAAGCCTAGAGGATACAATAAACCGCTTAGAAGCCGATTTGGAGCGAATGATGGGTACTCATGGATGCGTTTAACCTTATCAAAAACTACGTTAGCATGAGGCTTGACCAAATTGACGAGCTTATAGCTGAGTACGAAACAAAGGGAGGGCCTGGAGCTTCTTACGAAGTGGCTCTAGCCTCCAAGCAAACCTATGAAGATATTTATATTAAGATTCTAAGCCTTGATAAACAGGCCACTGTGGAAGACCTTGGGAAGGGGTTTTAGTCTGTAAAGAATACATGAAAACCTATAAACAAAAGTCCAGAAACAAACCTAATTTAAACGCACAGCGTTGACTTTTCTTGCCATATAAGAATAAAGTGGGTCTGATAATGAAGTGGAAACACCTTTATTGTCAACTTTACAACAAAGAATCCAAAGCGCATTTGATGTGGAAAGGATTTTGTATTATGCAAAGATTGAAGTCGATTATCACGCAACTCTTAAAAACGGAAAACGAGCCTTTACCAACCCACACACCGGAAAAACCCACATTACTCACAAGAAAGGCATACCAGAAGCAAAATCTCATATGGTGCATGAACTGCGGAAGCAAGCAATCGCACAAAGGCTTAATGAACCAATTGAAGATGACGTCTGGGTGCTCATGTTCTTCTGGTTTAAGGATTATTACATATCAAATGGATCTAGAAGATCAAAGCGCATAGGTGATTTAGATAACCTAATTTGCCTTCCTCTGGACAGCATACAAAAAGCAAATATTATATCCGACGATAGCCAGGTCTGTTCTTTAGATTTATGTAGAAGACTTCCCTCCGCCGATGGTAAAAATTCTTTAGAAATCTATATTTTAAAGCACGAGGAACCGGAAAGATGAATGAACTCCTTTATATGGCCGTTGGTGGTGCCGTTGGTGGTCT
>JBFFIY010000221.1:0-6985 GCA_041556195.1 Enterobacterales bacterium | reverse complement strand
GTTATGGCATTATCTCAGAAAAAGAATAAAGAGGTTTTGATCTATTGTCCATTCTTGTTGTGATCGATTGACCATTCTTGTTGTGATCTTTCTCTTACAAAAAAGTTCTCTTGTCAGAATTTTGGTGCGGAGTGTGGGATAAAGATTTTTCACCTTTTATCAGGGCTTTTCTAAACTTTTCTTTCTCTTCCTTATTTAGATGATTTTCTGCAAATTTGAACATGCCAAAAAACAGGCTTGCCACCGCAAAAGCACTGGCATAAAAATCATATTCTGAGAGTAGTTGTTGTATTAGATCCATGTTATAAATCCGTTGTGAATTGCGCTTACTTATTTGAAATCAATAATTCCAGTCGTGATACCCGGAAATTATATAATTTTCACATACTTCCATCATGCCATGAAAAATACTGTGAAAATACAAAAATTTACAGTATCTAAACCTATTATTTCAGCCGAAAATCTATGGGATAGTGTACTCAATGAAGAATCAGAAATAAAGTTAACTGAAAATCAGGAAATTGAACTTGATAAACAACTTGATACTTTTAACACAGATCATAATGCAGGTTCTGCTTAGGATGAGAGGAGAATGGACAAGCTGTGAAGAATACGTTTTTTCATAATAGTATTCATTTATCATCACTATTTCACTATAGATGGAAATGATGCTCTTATCACTAAAAGATGCTATATTGCACCAATAGTATGATTATTTACTTACAAACGGTGAACTAGGCTATGGCTATGGTCAGAAAAACAATTACCTTCACAGAACAACAAGATGCTTGGATCAAAGGCCGTATTGGTTGTGGTGACTATGCAAGTGACAGCGAATATATGCGAGATTTGATACGACGCGATCAACAGCAGAACGAAAAATTCCATGCTCTTAGATCAGCAATTGAAGAAGGCTTGAATAGCGGTATCAGTGATAAACAAGTTCCTGATATTATGAAAGAGGTAAAGGATCGTTTAAGAGCCAATGGACAGCTATACCCGTGATACTTGGAAATGCGGGATTTCAGAGCCTCAGTGGGAAGTCAAAGCGTCGCTCGTAGAGAATGACTGGTCACTTTTAAGAGCGACAACGAAGGACTTGTTTTCCACTGAAGCTCCCGAAGGGCAAGCCAATAAGCACCCATCTTCTTTGTTTTGAAAGCTGGATTTAGAATAACTAATACTGCACTTTCAAGCCTCGAATATGGACACTTCTTGACTTGCTGAAACCCGCATTTCCAAGTATCACGGGTATATAAACTTTCAGAAAAAGCCGTTGCTGATCTCGCAGATATTTACGAATATGGCATTTTAACGTTTGGATTGTCACAAGCAGGTTCTTATCTGCTAAATTTGCATGATCGGTTTCAACTTTTGTCCCAAAATACAAAGATGGGGAGATCGGCAACAGAGTTGGCTATCGAACTTAGACGTTTTAAATATCAATCCCATGTGATCTTTTACAAACTACAAGATAACGGAATTTTGATTGTTCGTGTGTTGCGAAAGGAGATGGATTTTGAGAGAAATTTTCAAACGGAGTAATTTTTCAATTAATTAATTAGTTGAACTTGGGGTAAAACAACACATGGAAGTACGCAAATTAAATTCTACTGAACACGCATAGCCTGCTAAAAACAATAATCAGCTTATTATCTTGTTCGTATGATTTTTATTATTAGAATCTGGAATCATTTTCGCACGGAATACCATCGTGGTCTCCATCCATCTTTACATTCGGACAATTACGTATAAAATATTCAGCTTCTGCCCTTGATGTCATCTGGCTACAATGTTGACGACCATCACATTTGTACTTTGATGGAGGTAATTTTAAAGTTTTTACTTTGTCTCCTTTTGATGGAGATAATTTTAAAGTCTTTACTTTGTCTCCCGGTACTGTGATATCTTCTACGGTATAATTTCCCCAAGACGATTTTGACTTTAAATATTTATCGTTGTATACAAAAAAGCCAACAATACCTATTATAGCCAGTAGTAATATTTTCTTCATTTTTAAATTCCTTTTTTCAAGTTATAACTATTAAGCTCTTATATTGAATGGCCATATCAATATAAATCTCTGTTGGACTGTGCCATATGGTACGTCCGTCTGGTACTTATCGTCTTTGTTCACTAAGTGAGCAAAGTCGCTTGATTGAATTATCTTTAATTTTTTGATATCCAAACTATATGGCCAGTATTTTCCTGTTAACCAACAAGACTGAAAGAAGATAACGTTAAACCTGTTTTCGCGTAAACACCCATTCCAATTCAGTGGACAATTTATTATCAAAACCATAACCTGCCAAATCAAACTGCTTGAGATCCTGAGCCTTTTTAATCTGGTTTTCTGCGGCAAACCTGACCATCAGACCTCTGGCTTTTTTGGCAAAAAAGCTAATCATTTTATACTGACCATTTTTCCAATCTTTAAAAACCGGTGTAACAATTGCGCCATTAAGTGCTTTTTTATCTATGGCTTTAAAATATTCATTTGAAGCTAAATTTACCAGGGTTGGCTCAGTTTGTTGCTCAAGTAATTGATTGATTTTAGAGGTTAAAACAGGTTTCCAGAACTGGTAAAGATCCTTACCTTCAGGATTAATCAGTTTGGTACCCATTTCCAGACGATATGGCTGCATTAAATCTAAAGGTCTTAGCAGTCCATACAGACCTGATAAAATTGATAAATGTTGTTGCAGATAATTCACCGCTTTTTTATTGAGAGAATTCACATCGAGACCAAGATACACATCTCCGGTAAAAGCATAAATCGCCTGTTTAGCATTATCCAGAGTAAATGGTTGTTGCCATTGTCCAAATCTGGCCACATTTAACTGAGCCAACTTATCACTTAATTTCATCAGTTCAGATAATTGTAATGGGCTATAACCTTTCATAATATTGACAAGCATTTGTGATCGTTCAAGAAAATCGGGCATTGTATTTTTAGAAATAGCAACAGGCGTTTCAAAATCTAATGATTTCGCAGGGGAAATAACCATAAGCATGGGTTGGGTTATCCTTTTTAGTCGTGTTTTATTGGATCTGAATAATTCAGTTAAATCTTCAGAAAACTCTCACTGGCTCAAATTGTGATCTAGTTCACAAGATTTATCAATCTTTTCATCTAAAATGTAACCGAGGTCACTGTTGTTTAAGCTGGATTAATCAGTTGAATTCGAAAAGGTAAGGCAAGGCAAGGACTTGTGCAAATTTTAACGGTTCAACTGATTAATTCAGGTTTAAGCTGTAACAATGTTTTTTCAGATAAGTTGTAGGAGAACAAGTGTGGCGACTATGCTGACAGTAGCTGTTCGACTGGTTGTAAATGAAATTTTTGAATCTGCAAAAAAACAGTATGGCGGTGTTCAACAGCTTTTTGCTGCACCACTGACTTTTTCTGATGAACAGGGTATATCTCCCAAAACCAGCTTAAAATTATGTAATTTAACCCGGAAAAACCTGTTTTTCTGGTAAAACCCATAAAAGATCTCTCAGTTTGCTTGCCTCATGGCTAAACAATCTCTAAATTAAACACTATCAGGTTTATTAGCAGGATAGTATATCAGTGAATATTATAAAATTTGCCCTCCCTGTTTTTCTTGTTGGTTTGTCTTATCTGGATCTGGCAGAGGCAAAACAGGCAGAAACAGTAGTAAAACCTCAAAGGCTTGATCAGCTTACTTCTAACTCTATTTCAGCAAGCCCTGTTACTCCCAAAAGACTATCTTCTATCCAAAATAATCTGTTTAAAAATTCTGCATTAGTCGATCAATCAAAAAAAATCATCTTTGATAGTTATTTCGACAGTAATCTAAATAAACCCAGCTTTATATGGCTTAATCCACAAAGTTTTGATGAGGTTACTAATGACAAACAACTCATTGAAATAGAAAAAGAACAGGCAGCACTAAAAGTTCTCTCACAAATTGCCAGTCTTTACAAAATGTCAGATGCTGCTGTTGACTCAATTTATGTATCTCAGATCCATGATCTGGGTACAGGTGCAATTATTATCCAGTTAAAACAACAATTTGAAGGTATTCCTGTAGCAGGTAAACGAATGTCCATTATCTTCAATCGCCAGTTACAACCTGTCGCCGTAAGTGGCCTGCTTGCATCTTCTGCTCCTTCATCTGTTCTTTCATCAGCTCTTTCATCAATAATCTCCAGCTCAGGTCAACAAACCATAAACCAGAAGCAAGCACTCTCCATAGCCATTAAAGAAAGTTCAGGTATAGATATAGAGCCATCCTTATGGCGAACAAGTGCTTCCACAGTCAGTACATCAGAAGGTAGCTCTAACAAGGAAACTAAAAACATCTCAAATAGCAAAAATTTTAATAGATTTCAAAAACTTGAGTTATCAGGTTCCAGTTTAAGCTCTCAAAGCACTATCCGATTAACTGACATGGCTCGTAGCAAACAAGTTTGGTATTTGAGTGCATCAAATGAACTAATTCCTGCCTGGGAAATGGAAATATCATTGGGTAAGCAAAATTCAACTCAGTCTCTGCTTGAAAATTTTCAGATTTCAGCACTAACCGGAAAAATTCTATCAAGACAAAACCTTACCAAAGATGCCAGCTTTAACTACCGGGTCTGGACCGATCCGGCTAAACGTCCGTTAGTAGGACCACAGGGTAATGATTTTTTCCCGCATCCCTCAGGAACTCCCGATGATACGGTTATCAATACCCAGTTTTCTTCATTAACCAATATTGAATCTGCCACCTTCTCCAGAAATGATCCCTGGTTAGAAGCTAATGCCAGTTCAACCAGTGGTAATAATATTAGAGCCTACACCGATATTGACGCACCTGATGGTTTAACGCCTGGTAGCAATGATCGCCTTGCAAGCACAACCTCATCTTCAACTTTTGATTATCCCTATGACTTTGCCATTGCTCCTGACAATAATAGCCAATTACAAAATGCGGCGATAGTTCAAGCATTCTATGTCACTAATTTTTTACATGACTGGCTCTATGATTCAGGTTTTAATGAAGCAGCAGGTAACGGACAGCTGAATAATTTTGGCAGAGGTGGCCAGGAAAATGATCCTGTTTTAATCGAATTACAGGATTTTGACGATAGAAACAATGCCAATATGACGGTTCCCGCCGATGGTACCAGCGCCAAAATGCAAGTATTTTTATGGGATGGCCCTAGCCGGAACCATGTCGAAATATTTTCTCCCTCAACATTAACAGGTATATTCGAAACAGGTTTTGCCACCTTTGGTCCAAAAGATTTTAATATTGCCACTGATTTAGTCTTAGTCAATGATGGTATTGTCAATGCTGAGTTAGTAGATCCCACCATCAATGATGCCTGCGAGGTCCCCTTCGTCAATCAAGCCGACATCAATGGAAAAATAGCTGTTATTGATAGAGGAGCCTGTAAATTCGTTGAAAAAATTTCTCATGCAGAAAGTGCCGGTGCAGTGGGAGTCATCATCATCAATCAAAAACTAGATGGTGTGGTAAACATGTTTTTTGATGGTGAACCACCTATCATTAATACCCCATCATTGATGATTTCTAATGCAGATGGTCTACCGATTAAGCAAGCACTAAATGATCAAATCGCCATCAATGCCAACCTTTTTAGAGAAACAGATATTGATCACGATGGAGCGCTAGATAACTCCCTGCTTATCCATGAATGGGGGCATTTTATTAATAACCGTCTGCTCAGCGTAGGTGAAGGATCACAGGCCAAAGGCTTGGATGAGGGATGGTCAGATTTTCTATCCCTGTTATTTTTGGTGGAAGAAGTCGATCTGCCTCAAATTGATGGCACATTTGCTTTGTCAGGTTATGCCAACAGTAACAAAAATTCTGCATATTACGGAATTCGCAGAATGCCCTATTCAACCGATATGAGCAAAAACAACCTCAGCTTCAAACATATTGCGAATGCTGAAGCTATCGAAGGTGAAATAGATCTCGCCTTTGGTCAAGATGGAGCTGATAACGCTGAAGTTCATGCTACAGGCGAAGTCTGGGCCAGTATGTTATGGGAAGGTTATACCGGACTCATTCAGGATCCCAGGCACAGTTTTACACAAGCGCAAACTCGCATGAAAAACTATTTGGTAGCCTCTCTTAAAGCCTCCCCCAGCAATCCTGATTTTGTAGAAGCACGAGATGCACTATTAGCTGTCATTCAAGCTTCAGACAATCAGGATCAACAGATTTTTCTTGATAGCTTTGCCAAAAGAGGTTTGGGTTTAGGCGCAATAGCACCCAATAAGAACACTAAAACCAATAAGGGTGTTATCGAAAGTTTTAATAATGGCCACAATGCACTGATAGCTAACGCAGGCCCCGATCTCACCGTCACAGAAGGCGATGTAGTACAGCTCGATGGTTCCGCATCACTCGATCAGGATGGAACTATTGAGAGCTTTCTATGGAGCCGTGTATCAGGTATTGAACTGCCTCTTATCAATGCCGATACCATGACAGCCTCTTTTACTGCTCCAGAAGTATCAGGGGTAACCATAGTCGTATTGAGATTAACAATTACAGATAATGAGGGTAATTCAGCATCGGATGAAATGCTCGTCAGTATAAATGATACCGCTGCACCACCTCCACCAACGCCTCCACCAAGTTCTGGTGGTGGCGGTGGAAGCATTTATCTTATGCTTATATTGTTACCTATGTATTGGTGGGTTCGAAGAAGGAAGCATTCTTCCAGTAATTAATACCTCCCAATAAAAAATCCGAACATTTACAAATGTTCGGATTTTTTATTCATTCAGGAAATCAGGATAGTCCACTCTATTTAATGTTTTGAAAAAAATGTAAAAAAATAGGGTTAGGTTAAACCCCACACTCCGCACCAAAATTCTGACAAGAGAACTTTTTTGTAAGAGAAAGATCACAACAAGAATGGTCAATCGATCACAACAAGAATGGACAATAGATCAAAACCTCTTTATTCTTTTTCTGAGATAATGCCATAACTC
>JBFFIY010000220.1:0-7038 GCA_041556195.1 Enterobacterales bacterium | reverse complement strand
GGATAGAGCATCGGCCTTCTAAGCCGAGGGTAGCAGGTTCGAATCCTGCCGGGCGTGCCATTTTTTACTTTAGTACTTTATTTAGGGTGAGAGTAGAAAGGCCGTGTTTTTGTAAAGGTTGATGGTGGGCGTAGCTCAGTTGGTAGAGCTCCGGATTGTGATTCCGGCGGTCGTGGGTTCAAACCCCATCGTCCACCCCATAAATTAAGTAAAAAATATGTATAATAGCTCCCTTAATCAGGGCTGTTAACTCTTTAAATGAGA
This sequence comes from Enterobacterales bacterium, assembly GCA_041556195.1. GTDB lineage: Bacteria > Pseudomonadota > Gammaproteobacteria > Enterobacterales > 21-14-all-40-8. The sequence continues at coordinate 6,774 of JBFFIY010000220.1, read as the reverse complement.
GAATGCATATTTTATTCTTAGTTTATTATATTAAGTGCTTGCTTGACTACGCACTGAAAAGGTTCAAACAAAGCGGAAGTGGCGGAATTGGTAGACGCGCTGGATTTAGGTTCCAGTACCGCAAGGTGTGAGAGTTCAAGTCTCTCCTTCCGTACCATTTTTACAGTTATAATTTATGTTGTAAGTTTGTTGGTAAGTTATAGGCTGTTTCGATTCTTGATCCCCTTCAGTACGGTCACTTTATTAAGATAATTGTTTATATAATATTTGAAGTGATTCTAATTGTTAGTACTACTTCACCATTTAATACAGCATATTTTGAGGTAATTCCATGCAAGTTTCAGTTGAAACCACACAAGGTTTGGAACGACGTATGACAGTTGGTGTCCCTGCCGAGACTGTTAATGATGAAATTAAAAAGCGTTTAAAGCAGCTGGCAAGCACCCAACGTATCCCAGGTTTCCGCCCGGGTAAAGTTCCTTTAACTGTTATCAAGCAACGTTACGGAAAACCTGTACGTCACGAAGTTCTGACTGAGGTTATGCAGCGTAGTTTTTACGAAGCGATTGTCCAGGAAAAATTAACGCCTGCGGGCGCACCAAGAGTAGAGCCTAGAGACGGAGAAGGCGAACTGTTTGAATTTGATGCTGTTTTTGAAGTTTATCCAGAGGTAGCCGTTTCAGATTTATCTGCTTTGGAGCTTGAAGTTGTAAACGCTGAAGTTGCTGATGCTGATGTAGATACTATGTTGGATACACTCAGAAAACAAAGAGCTGACTGGGAAAAAGTCCGTCGTATGGCCAAGAAAGGCGATATGGTAGTGATTGATTTTGAAGGTAATATAGATGGTGAGGCCTTTGAAGGCGGAAAAGGCGAGAGTGTTTCTGTTGTGCTTGGCGAAGAAAAAATGTTACCAGATTTTGAAAATGGATTATTAAAAATAAAAGCAAACGAAGAAAGGGATATTGATGTCACCTTCCCTGAAGATTATCAAGCCGAAGCATTGGCTGGTAAAACAGCTGTATTCAAAATCAAAACCCATGAAGTAAAGGGACAAAAATTGCCAGAACTTGATGAAGAGTTTATCAAGCAGTTTGGAATAGAAGACGGAGGCGTTGACGCACTTAAAGAAGAAGTTCGTAAGAACATGAATCGAGAACTTGCACAAACACTTAAAACTCGCATAAAAACAGAAGTTTTAGATAAATTGGCGGATGCTAACGAACTTGAACTACCAAAAGCAATGATAGATCAAGAAGTTGAACGTCTTCGTGAGCAGATGATGCAGCAAATGGGCAATCGCAATGTCACCGAATTACCAGAATTACCTGCAACTTTATTTGAAGAGCAAGCAGTTAAACGTGTTACTCTGGGGTTAGTTGTTGCAGAAATTATAAAGACGAACGAATTGAAGGCAGATGCCGACAAAGTAAGAGTAACTATTGATGATATGGCTTCTGCGTACGATGAGCCAGAACAGGTTGTTAACTGGTATTATGGCGATAAAAATCGTCTGGCCGAAATTGAATCATTAGTTTTAGAAGATTCGGTTGTGGAGTTTATTCAGACCAAAGCTAAAGTAACAAATGCTGATGTGTCTTTTGATGAAGTAATGAACCCTCAGGCTTCATAAACTTTTATCAGGTGAACAAATCAAGAAACATTCAGGTAAATAACAGCAGGGACTTGGAATGATGAGTAAATTTTCTAAAGAAATTTTTACTGGAACAGAAGTCGGTGATTTAAATGCTACTCTGGTTCCCATGGTTGTTGAACAAACATCTCGTGGCGAGCGATCTTATGATATTTATTCTCGTCTACTGAAAGAGCGCGTGATTTTCCTCGTGGGTCAAGTAGAAGATCACATGGCTAACTTAGTTGTTGCACAGATGTTATATCTTGAATCTGAAAATCCAGATAAAGATATTTACCTTTATATCAACTCTCCAGGCGGTTCAGTCACTGCAGGTATGGCAATCTATGACACCATGCAGTTTATTAAGCCTGATGTCAGTACTCTATGTATGGGGCAAGCTGCTAGTATGGGAGCTTTTTTATTAACGGGCGGCTCAAAAGGTAAGCGATATTGTTTGCCAAACTCTCGTATGATGATTCATCAACCTCTCGGTGGATTTCAGGGGCAAGCCTCCGACATCGAAATTCATGCCAAGGAAATTTTGTTTCTTAGAGAAAGACTCAACCAGATCATGGCTGACAACACAGGGCATTCTCTGAAAGAGCTTGAAAAAGATACAGATCGAGACAATTTTATGAGTGCCCAGGTGGCCTTAGATTATAATCTGGTTGACTCTATTATTGAAAATCGCAACGCCTTAGTTAAGGGTAGCTAAGTTAAAGAAAATTGAGCTTAAAGCTAGTTAAACTCTAAAGCTTATTTTTTAGTACCCTCTCTTCATTATTACAATTGATTTTTCTCAATTAAATACCGCGACCTGTTTTTCTAAGTGGTTTCGGTATTTAGCTTTAAATAAAGCATATAAATTAAACAGATATTTGCGCTAAACTGTATTATCTAGGATAATCAGGGTTGAAATCTCTTTGAAAAAAGCGCATTTTTACACAAATGTCAATCGGATCACTAAGGAATCACTATGAGTGACACTTCTACAACAGGCGGCGATGATAGCGGCAAATTGTTGTATTGTTCTTTTTGCGGCAAAAGTCAGCATGAAGTTCGTAAATTAATTGCAGGTCCTTCTGTTTTTGTTTGCGACGAGTGTGTCGAGCTATGTAATGACATTATTCGTGAAGAAATACAAGATACAGTTACTGACGCAGAAAATACCAATTTACCTACTCCAAAAGAAATCAATGCTACTCTCAACGATTATGTTATTGGTCAAGATCAAGCTAAACGTGTGCTCGCAGTTGCGGTATATAATCATTATAAACGCCTCAATAGTAATTCCCGTTATGCGAAACGTGATGATGTAGAGCTTGGAAAAAGTAATATTTTGTTGGTTGGACCAACTGGAAGCGGTAAAACTTTGCTCGCCCAAACTTTGGCCAGAGTGTTAAATGTTCCTTTTACGATTGCTGATGCTACCACTTTGACCGAAGCTGGCTATGTTGGTGAAGATGTAGAAAATATCTTACAAAAATTGCTTCAGGCCTGTGACTACGATATTGAAAAGGCTCAAAATGGTATTGTTTATGTGGATGAAATCGATAAGGTTTCTCGAAAGTCTGAAAATCCCTCTATTACACGCGATGTTTCTGGTGAGGGTGTACAACAAGCACTTTTAAAACTAATTGAAGGTACAGTGGCTTCAGTTCCCCCACAGGGGGGAAGAAAACACCCTCAACAGGAATTTTTACAAGTTGATACCACCAATATTTTATTTGTTTGTGGTGGAGCCTTTGCTGGACTGGACAAAATTATTCGTCAGAGAACAGAGAAGGGTGGTATTGGCTTTTCAGCTAATGTTCATAGCAAACAAGAAGATAAGGACTTAGGTGATTTGTTATTAGAAACTCAACCAGATGATTTGGTTAAATATGGCCTTATTCCAGAATTTGTTGGCAGACTCCCAGTTATAGCCACTCTCGAAGAATTAGATGCTTCGGCTCTAGTGCAAATTTTAACTGAACCTAAGAACGCTCTGACTAAACAGTATGCGAGATTATTTGAAATGGAGGGTGCCGAACTTGAATTCAGAGCAGAAGCTTTAGATGCGGTGTCAGAATTAGCGCTTAAAAGAAAAACTGGTGCCAGGGGACTTCGTTCAATCATGGAGTCCATTTTGTTGGAAACCATGTATAATTTACCTTCTCTCGATAATGTATCAAAAGTGGTGATTGACAAACCTGCGGTAATTGGTGAGTCAGAACCTTTATTGATTTATGATAATAATAATGGACAGAAGGGGATTAAAGTTTCTAAGAATTGATCCAGATATACCCGTTCCCTTGAAATGTATATTTTAAGTTAGTTTGGGTATTATTTCATTCATGTGCCTCGAATTGAATTAGCTAAGACACTCTAAATCAAGTATTTTGAATGATTACGGGTATAGCTATTGATTAATGAAATCCTGCCCCCATCATTTTTATTGTGTTCATCTTTTTGTGTAGTGCAATTCAGAGCAGAATACAATTGCCATAATACATACCGCCAAGATTAATCTAGGTGGTTTAACTTCGGCTAAAATATACCCAAAATATCTGAAATAAGCATTCCCGGGTAGTTTGTATATAAGCCAAAATTTCTAGAGCTGATGATGATAAATACTATTGAAGTTCCTGTTTTGCCGTTACGTGATGTTGTGATCTTTCCACAAATGGTCATTACACTATTTGTCGGCCGAGAAAAATCTATTAACGCCCTGGAAGAGGCTATGCGAAACAGTAAACAAATATTGCTGGTTGCTCAACATAACGCCACGGATGATGAACCAGATTCAGATAGTATTTACCAGATGGGTTGTGTTGCGACTATTTTGAGAATGTTACGTCTTCCTGATGGCAATATTCGGGTATTGGTTGAAGGAACACAAAGGGCCAAAATAACCCATTTTTCCGATAAGGGTGATTATTTTATTGCTGCCATTGAAGAGCTTGAAACAGAAAAGACTGTTTCAAGAGAGGCCGAAATTTTGGCTGAGCAAGCACTTCAACTATTTGAAAAATATGTTGAATTACATAATAAACTGCCTGATGAAATTCTGAAAACTTTACCAGGACTTGATAATACAGTGGAACTTGTTGATTCCATGTCTGCACATATGCAACTTAAAGTTGAGCAGAAACAACAATTGCTGGAGAAGGTTTCTTTACTCGAACGATTAGATTCTATCATGTTGATGTTAGAGGCTGAGGTGGAATTGCTTGAAGTTGAACAGCGGATCCGTGGACGTGTAAAAAAGCAGATGGAGAAAAGTCAGAGAGAATATTATTTGAACGAACAAATGAAGGCTATTCATAAAGAGTTAGGAGATATGGATGAAGCGCCTAATGAAAATGAAGAGCTAGACACTCGTATTCTCGAAGCGGGTATGCCCACTGAGGCTAAAGAAAAAACGGAAGCTGAATTACGCAAATTAAAAATGATGTCTCCCATGTCGGCGGAAGCCACAGTGGTTAGAAGTTATATTGATTGGATGTTATCTGTTCCCTGGAAGAAGCGCAGTAAAGTTAAGAAAAATATTTCGACGGCTAAAACAGTGTTAGATGCGGATCACTACGGACTGGATAAAGTTAAAGAGCGAATACTTGAATATTTAGCTGTACAGAATCGTGTCAGAAAATTGAAAGGGCCTATTCTGTGTTTGGTCGGGCCTCCTGGTGTTGGTAAAACATCTCTAGGGGAATCTATTGCCAGATCGACAGGGCGAAAATTTATTAGAATGGCATTAGGTGGAGTTAGGGATGAAGCAGAAATCCGTGGGCATCGTAAAACCTACATTGGTGCTTTGCCTGGTAAGATTATTCAAAAGCTTTCTCGTGCCGGAGTAAAAAATCCATTATTTCTTTTAGATGAAGTCGATAAAATGGGTATGGATATGCGGGGTGATCCTGCCTCAGCCTTGTTGGAAGTACTCGATCCTGAACAAAATTCCAGTTTCAATGATCATTATCTTGAAGTGGATTATGATTTGTCTGATGTTATGTTTGTCGCTACAGCCAATTCAATGAATATACCTGCGCCTTTATTGGATCGCATGGAAGTTATTCGTCTTAGTGGATATACAGAAGATGAGAAAACGCATATTGCACTGCAATATCTGGCTCCAAAACAAATGAAGCATAACGGTCTGAAAGACGTTGAAATAAGTATCGAAGAGTCCGCGATTAGAGATACCATCAGATACTACACAAGGGAGGCTGGTGTTAGAGGCCTGGAACGTGACATGGCGAAAATTTGCCGTAAAGTGGTCAAGCAGTTGGCACTAGGCGAGATTAAAAAAGGTGTCCTATTGGTCGTGGATAGTGACAATCTCGAAGATTATCTAGGTGTTCGCCGTTTCGACTTTGGAAAAATGAATGGTGATAATCAAATAGGTCAGGTGAACGGATTGGCCTGGACAGAAGTCGGTGGTGAACTGCTTACCATTGAAGTGGTAACCACCTCTGGTAAAGGTCGTTCTACTTTCACTGGGCAACTTGGTGATGTGATGCAGGAGTCCATTAAAGCAGCAATGACAGTCGTAAGATCTCGAGCAGCCTCGCTTAATATCGAGGAAGACTTTTACACCAAAAATGATATCCACGTACATGTTCCGGAAGGTGCAACCCCGAAGGATGGTCCTAGTGCTGGTATTGGCATGTGTACGGCTCTGGTATCGGCTTTCACTGGTATCCCAGTAAAAAAAGAAATAGGTATGACAGGCGAAATAACACTAAGAGGTGAGATATTGCCCATAGGTGGACTTAAAGAAAAATTGCTAGCTGCACTGAGAGCTGGTTTGAAAACAGTCTTAATTCCTAAAGAAAATGAAAGAGATTTGAAAGAAATTCCACAAAATGTGAAAGAAAACTTACAAATCTTGCCGGTGAAATGGGTAGATGAAGTGTTAGAACTGGCTTTGGAAACTATGCCAGTAGCTAAAGATTTTAACCCACTAAGTGAATCTGTGATTAAGGATGATCCAAATGATGCTGAAGAACGTGCTCATCATTGATATACCCGTGATACCTGGAAATGCGGGATTTCAGAGTTTCAGTGGTAAGTCAGGTCAAGGCGTCGCTCGTAGAGAATGACTGGTCATTTTCAAGAGCGACAACGAAGGACTGGCTTACCACTGAAGCTCCCAG
>JBFFIY010000219.1:0-7063 GCA_041556195.1 Enterobacterales bacterium | reverse complement strand
TTTAGCCTGCTTTAAATCTTCCATCAATGCTGTTTCAGTAATTTCCAAACACAAATAAGAAGGTTCTATATTTGCTTTTAAAACAATCTCCATAACAGTATCAAGTAAATCTATTTGCATTAACTCTCTTGCTGAAAGATTAACAGAGACCTGGAAAAAATAGCCTTGTTGTTGCCATATTTTTATTTGATTACAGACAGTTGTCAGCACTTCTTTTCCCAGTTCATTTATCAGATCGCTCTCTTCTGCAATGGGAATAAAATCCATGGGAGAAACCAGCCCTTTTTCCGGGTGTTGCCATCTTATTAATGCCTCTGCACCGTATAGCGTATCATATTCACTATGAATTTGTGGCTGATACCAAACCTCTAATTGACCTGTACCTAACGCCACTCGTAATTCATTTTCAAGTGTTAATCTATCTAATGCCTTTTCATTCATTTCAGGAGCATAAAATTGTAAACGATTTCTACCGGTTTCTTTTGCATGATACATGGCTATATCAGCATTTTTTAGAAGCTCAGAAGAATCAACTCCATCACCGGGAAAAATGGAAACTCCCATACTAAAAGAAGTTGAAATATCAAAACCTTCTAACTTAAACGGTTGTGACATGCTGTCCTTAATTTTTTCGGTAATTGTGGCAATTGAACCTATGGTTTCAAGATGCTCCATAAGTACTACAAATTCATCTCCCCCTAAACGAGAAATGGTATCATCCTTTCTTAAACACCCCTTAATTCTTTCCGCTATAGCAATTAATAACTTATCCCCTACAGTATGACCAAAAGAATCGTTAACTTTTTTGAAGCGATCCAGATCTAAAAACAAAACCGCTATTGGGCGATTGGCAACTTTGGCTGATTCTATTGCATGTTCCAGACGATCCCTTAGCAGTATTCTATTCGGTAGCTTGGTTAATGCATCATAATTAGCAAGGTAGGTTAACTCCATTTCCGCATCTTTACGTTCACTAATATCATTAAAAATAAACACGTAATTAGAGGGTTGTTCATCTCCATGCCTAATCACACTGGCATTAACCCACAACGGTACATCTTCTCCCTTTGCTGTACTTTGCCATAACTCTCCTTGCCAATTACCCTTGGTGGTTAACTCTAACCATAATTCTTGATATAACTCGATGGGATCTCTTTTTGAACGGATGGATGAAATAGGTTTATCCAGCAACTGTTGCTCGTTAAAACCCGTTAATGCAATTGCGGCTCGATTTACCTTTACTACTCTAAAAGAATCATTGACAACAATTACACCTTCATTAGTATCTTCAAAAGCTTTTGCCAGCAGTTCCAGATTTATTTCACTAGCTTTTAAATCGGTAATATTTCGATAAGTTCCAGTGATATGGATAGCCATACCTTCACTATCTCTTTCAATAGCTTTTCCCTGCTCTTCAATCCAGATTTCATCTTCATTATTTTTCTTTATACGATATTGGCAGAAATAGGTTTCAGATTGCCCAAAAAGATGTGCATTCCAGGCTTGAATTACTTTAAGTCTATCTCTGGCAAAGATCATTGCCCAATGTTCAATAAGGGTATTAGGGTTATCTTTATTTTTCAGTGATAGCAAAGTATTAGTCTTAGAACGTACCACTACATCATCTTCAGCTATCCAATCCCACACCCCCTGTCCACTTGCATCTAATGATAAGCGTAATTGTTGTTCATTTCCTTTTATCACCTCTAACATTTGAGCTTTTTCAATATTTTTTTTATATCGGTAATATAAAAAAGCACTTAATAAAGAAAAGATGAAAATACCATATAAAGTCATGGCAAAATGACTTCGCCAAAACGGAGGAAAAACATTAAAAATAAGTTTGGTTACTTCTCCCCATTCAGTTCCAAAAAGTCGGCCTCGAATATGAATTTGATAATCACCACTTTCAAAATTTGAAAATAAAAGCTGGCTTCTTGATTGTAAATCAATCCAGTCTTCTCCCTGGCCTACAACTTTATACTGATATAAATCTTGCTCCGGGTGATAAAAATTCATTAATGAAAAATCAATTTTTAGAGCACTTTTTTCTTCAGGTAATCGGAATTTATTATCAAAATTTATTGAACTTCCATCATCTAATTTTCTCAAATCAGTAATAACAACTTTAGGTGGTGGTTTTGATGATTCCAACTTAACCGCATCTATCAATACAAAACCTTTGATGGTACCAAAAGCAAAATCACCATTGTTAAGCTTTATATAAGCCCCCTCATTAAACTCACTATCCCCCAAGCCATCAAGACCAGTTAAAATGCGAATATTAAAATCCTCTGGATTCAAAATCATTAATCCGGTTTGAGTCGTTACCCATAATCTATTGTTAGCATCCACTAATAATGATGATACATTATTGGAAGGCAAGCCCGTCTCTAAAGTATAATGAACAGGTTTGAATGCTTCATCGGTCAGGTTAAATTTCACCAGACCATTACCCGAGAAACCTACCCAGAGAATACCCTTATGCACTAATAATGAAGTAACAAAGAAAACATCATCTGGAGTTTGTCCTCTATCTTCGTAAAGATAACGTTGAAAATCTTTTGTTTCTTCTCGGTAACGACAAACACCTGTTCCAGTTCCAATCCAGACATTCTGCTTCTCATCCCGGTAAATATAAGATGCACCACCAGGACAAACACTATTAGCTTGATTTTTTTTAGATTCAAAATGATGAAATATTTTCGTGTTGTAATCAAAATAACTTAACCCTTTATCATGTCCTATCCATAATCGATTTTTATCATCAATTAACAAAGTATAAATAAAGTCGCTTTGCAAACCCTCGCTTGAATCTTTATCCGTTTTATAAGATGTAAGCTCACCATTTTGTGGATTTAATTTTTTCAATCCTGAATCCGTAGCAACCCATATTTTTCCATCGGGTGTTTCGCTAACTGCGAGTGCAGAAGCTGGTTCACCTGACCACTCAACGGTACCAACACCAAAGTGTTTGAAACGTTGTTCTTCTGGCAACCATTTATCCAATCCGGCATCGGTGGCAATCCATAATGAATTTTCTTTATCCTGGAAGATGTTCCAAACAGTACCATCTAAAAGACCTTTTTTATCAGATGCATCATAATCAACTCTTCGGGTCCACTCTGAATCAGGGTTCCAGATAGAAACACCTTTACCCTGGGTGCCAATCCATAATAAACCATGATCATCAAACATCAATGTTGTCGTCGCATTGGCTGGTAAAGTATAAGGTGCATCAGGAATATGAATAATTTGCTCTAATAGTTTGCCTTCTGTGGTTAAACGATATATACCTCTCTCTTTGGTGCTTAACCACATCCTGTTTTTATCATCTACTACAATATCGCGGATATCAGCCTGAGCAGGACTTAATCCATCTTGAGTATTACTCCATTCAATAAATCTTCCTTCATTGGTCATATGGATCAAGCCATTTCGACTGGCAGCCCAAAGGGATTTATCTGGTGCCTGAACGATCTTTCTTATATGTTTGGCTTGTTTGTCCAGTCCATATTCATGGCCATCAAAAAAACGCACAAATTTGTTCTCTTTTTCATCAAACAACCATAATCCTTGTTCAATAGCACTTAAGATCACCCTGCCATCAGGTAAAACCAGAATTCTTGAAGGCTCTTTTATGGGTAAAGATTCAGACTCTTTCTCAAATTTAAAAAAAGTATTCTTTTCTGGTTGCCACAATAAAACTCCAGTATCTGCAGTTACCCATATTCTCTGCTTTTTATCCTGAGCTAATCGGTAAATATACTTGATGCCCAGAGACTGCATATCCTTGTCTATGCTCAGCACATGCTGAAAATCATCTCCACGAGGATAAAAAATATCTAAACCTATGCCGGCTGCAATCCAGATATTACCTTCGTGATCAACCATTATGTCGTTAATAGAATTACCCTGTATGGATTTTTTATCATTGGGTTGATGACGGTAGGTTATAAATTGTTGACCATCATAACGGTTCAAACCATTGTTGGTGCCTAACCATATAAACCCGGAATCATCTTGAACAATATCTGTGACCCAGCTTTGTGCGAGGCCATCATCAACAGATAACTGTTTAAATACGGGAACAGGTTTTCCTGGAAGTTCAGCTTCTGCCGAAACTGCAGCTAAACTATGTGATCCAAATAGCAAAAAACCAAATAACAAAAAAGATGAACAGACAATGATTTGAAGACGTGCTATTGATAAGCGTATTAAATTTCCTTGAGATTTTCGTTCAAATTGAAAACCAGATAAAATTTTGTTGAAAGAAGCTGGCCTATGTTTGAATGGAAATTGCTTACTGGGGCAAAGTAAATTTTCCCAAATAGCCCGGATTTGAGCAAAGCAAAAACGCCTGCTGAACAGCAACCGCTGATAAGCGGCTTTATCTGGTTTTACTGATCTTTGTTGCTTTATCACAAACTCAAGTCAATACCCCTAATGATGAATAATTTGAGTATAGGTCAAAAACGGTAAGGATGATATATCCCCCCCCCCCTAATCATTCAAGATGAATGACCAGGGGTATATATCTCCTCTAAATCAATTAGTTAACCTCATCAACTCAGGTTAGTTACAGTTTATTAATTCAGGAAGGCTTAACAATAGAATTTTTTGAAATATTTACTTAATATTTAGATAGCTAAAAAAACCCGGCACAGAAGGCCGGGTTCACAACCAACAATAACGCTAGACAAACTCTAGAACATCCTGTGTATCTGCTAACTAAAGCAAAACCAAACTAGAATACCTTAGTAATTAAATCAAAATAATCATTTTGATTCCACGAACTAGTTCACTTTTAAATTAGGTAATTTTCACACTTTAGGTTAATTCTCAGGATTTTTGTCTAAAAAACAATCAATTCCACTCAAAAAAGCGAGTTTTTGTTATCACCCTAGATTCCTCAGTTGAGCGCAAAAAAGTTGTGTAAGCAATTGGTGTGCATAGGAAACTTAGAAATGCCGTAATACCCAAAGCACTCGCTACACTCGCGGGGCAGGCTCTTTTCCAGGTGCGCCAAGGGCTTGTGCAGACTTTCGTGATTCAGCTGATGAATTTAGGATCATTGAGCTTGTGTGACTAAATTTGGTTTGTCGTGGCCAGGTACAATATAACCAGATTGGATAATATGGAATGGGGACAAAAGGCTGAGTTACAGATCAGAACCTGTAACTCAGAATGGCTTTTTTAAGCAAACTGACTATTGATGAAATCCCAGTTTACAAGATTCCAGAAAGCAGCCACATATTGTGGGCGTGCATTTCGATAATCAATGTAATAAGCATGTTCCCACACATCACATGTCATCACCGGCGTTAATCCATCTGTTAAAGGACATGCAGCATTTGATGTTTTGACTATTTCCAATTCACCAGAAGCATTTTTAACTAACCAGGTCCACCCCGAACCGAAATTGGTAACACAGGCAGCACTAAATGCTTCTTTGAAGGCATCAAAAGAACCCCATTTAGCTACAATAGCTTCACCAACAACTCCAGTAGCTTCTCCGCCACCATTAGGAGATAGACAATTCCAATAAAATGTATGATTCCAAACCTGAGCAGCATTATTAAACATGACTGCTTCAGATTTCATCACTACTTCTTCAAGTGACATTGAGGCAAATTCTGTTCCTTCTACCAGAGAATTTAACGTCACTACATAGGTGTTATGATGTTTGCCATAATGATAATCCAATGTTTCTTCAGAAATATGAGGTGCTAATGCATCTCTTGCAAAAGGTAAGGCGGGTAATTCAAAAGCCATGATGTGCTCCTATCGAACCAATAATAATAGTAACCGGTTATTTCCAGAACAAATAGCGCCTGGAATAATCAGGATTACTCGGATGTTGACGGTAAGCCTGGATTATACACCAAAACAATCCATTTGGCATTGCTCAGAATCGCTCTGAATCGAGCGTGACACCTGAAAAAGCACTTGAGAATACACTTGTTTTTTACATGGATTTTATATCGGCAAATATAAGTTATTTAACTACGTTAATGACAACTCGTCGATTTTTGGCTCGACCAACAGGATTAGAATTGGAGGCTATTGGACGTCCTTCTCCAAAAGCACTGACCTTTATTCTTTTAGAAGGGATCCCGGCATCCCTGAAAAACTTCTTCACTGCATTGGCTCGGTTCAAACTTAAGCGTTTATTATATCGAGCTTTTCCTCGATTATCGGTATGAGCTGAAATTAAAACCACTTCCAGTTCTTTATCAGCCTCAAGAAAGCTTTTAATACGCTGCAAGCTTTGTTTGCTCTTTTGGGTAAATTTAATACTATCGAATTCATAATTAAGCACGGTATGCTGTATATCTTTAAATTCAAAGGGTAATAATTGCCCTACACAATTAATAAAATCTTTGTACATTCCGTCAAAGCGTACACTAGACATAGCAACCACCACGATATCTCGCCCATCAAGCCAATCAGCATATTTAAAAGCGGGATCAAAACCTTGTTCAAGTTCAGTGAGTAACCGCCAGGCGCGGTCATGTTCCAGTTCTAATGGCTCTGAGCCCGGCACTATAGACACGGTTCCCAACTCTCTTGGTTCACGTCCAGTTCGCCACAGAGGAGGTTGTGCATTTACAACGGCATCAGCAAATTCGGCAGGTTGGTTTCTTGACACCTTCATCCTGAAGGTCATATTAGGGCGACCGGAACTAGCAACAAAATAAGCCTCGCCATACAAAGGTATATCCTGGCTTAAACGGCACTGTAAGCGATTTCCAATGAAACTCCACTGGCTATTATCAAGCTCAGGTTGGTAACGTACATATTTTGCAGAAGCAATTCCTGAACTTAAAATCAGTAGCCCCAATAAACCCGCTGTAATCCTGAATAGCTTAAACCCATTATCACTCATAGAACACCTAATGCCTTTTTATTAAAAAAATCGGTAACTATTCAGCTTACCTCTAAAATGAGCCATCTCATCGTTCAAAAATGGTCAAATAATCGAGTATACTCACATTTTTTGCCTCGATCTGGCTCATTTTAGAGGCAACCTGAACAGCTACGAGCACATTTAACAACTTGC
>JBFFIY010000218.1:0-7075 GCA_041556195.1 Enterobacterales bacterium | reverse complement strand
TTACCCCTAAAATGAGCCATCTCATCGTTCAAAAATGGTCAAATAATCGAGTATACTCACATTTTTTGCCTCGATCTGACTCATTTTAGAGGCAACCTGAACAGTTACGGGTACATGTAACAACTCGCTGAGTAGTTACGATTTTAAAAGCTTCCTTTTACGCCCCATGCTCGACACGCAAGGGGTCGGCGGTTCGAAACCGCCATCGCCCACCATTCTTTCCCCAGACAAATCACTCAAAACCCTTACCTACACTTAATTACAGGTGGTTAAGGTTCATTTCTTATCATCCAGACCCCTTGCCTATAACTTCATCAATATCATCTTTTTTCATTGCATTTGGTATCATTCATAATGCCAGGTTTCAGAGTGCTGAGCTTTCTCAAGTATGGGTGGTTAACTAACCTCAACTGTGGTATTTAACCTCTGGGAATTCAGGTTTAAGCAATGAATAAATCATCTGACTTAGATTGTAAACTTCAAACGGTTTACTGATTATGTGTTCTGACATATCAAGCTTGTGGATTTGTTGAGTCTCGATTTTATCGTATCCGGTCGCAAATAAAACTTTTACATTCGGATTGATATCCCTAATCGCCCGAATTGCTTCAGATCCTCCTAATCCTGGCATTACCACATCAATAATGATCAGATCGATTTTGTTTCTGTGTAACTGGTACGTTTCAACAGCTTTAAAACCATCTTCAGCCAACAACACTTTGTAACCCAGCCCTTCAAGTAGATCGCGTCCTGTTTTTAAAACTATTTCATTATCATCTACGAGCAAAATGGTTTCGCCATCCCCAGTAATGACGCCCCCTTTTGGTTCTGTAAGGAGTTCGGTATGAACAGATGGTATTAATGGCAAGTATATTTGCATAGTAGTACCCGCGCATTCACCTTGTGATGATTTCACTTCAATGGTGCCACCATGTGTTTTTATTGAGCCATACACCATGGCTAATCCAAGTCCTGTACCTTTTCCTACCTCTTTAGTCGTAAAAAATGGTTCAAAAATATGTTCAATATGTTCTTCCTTGATACCCGTACCATTATCAATCACTGAAATGCAGGCGTATTCCCCCTCCTTAATATTCTCATGCCGCCTGCTAAAACTTCGATCAGCATGAAAACGATCTATTCGTATAATAATGGAAGGATTTTGACTTTCTTGAACAGAATCTGCAGCATTATTGATAAGGTTTAACATTACCTGTTGTAATTGATTGCTATCGACGTTGATCTTCATCTCATCCTCAGGTAACTCCAGCTGAAATTTGATGTCTTCCGGCAGAGCAACTCGTTGTAACTTGAGCATATCATTGAGAAATGAGGTGATGGAAATTGGATGCATCCGTACGATGCCTTTGCGCGAGAAGGTCAGCAGGTGCTGAATGGTTTCAGCAATGTTGAATGCCAGCTTTTCAACTCTATTAAGCCGCTCTACAACACTTGGTATCATTTTCGCCTTTTCTTTGGCGAGATATAAATTACCGGTTATACCCGCCAATGTGTTATTGATATCATGCGCAATACCGCCAACCAAAGTGCCTATAGCCTCCATTTTTTGCGACTGACGGAGCTGTTCCTCCAATTGCTCATATTTTTCGAGGTTTTGTTGGATCCCAATATAACGGGTTATTTTACCATTATCATCTGTAACCGGCGAAATTGTTAGTATTGCCGGGTAAAACTTACCATTTTTTTTCTTGTTGATAACTTTGTCCTGCCATGTTTGCCCGGACCTAATGGTGTGCCACATTTTCTCGTAAAATTTGCTATCCTGAGTGCCACTTTTAAGCAGGCTATTTTTATTTCCGATGGCTTCATCTTCAGTATACCCGGTGATCAACGTGAATGCTGGATTGGTGTGCTGTATTACACCCTGATTATCAGTTATGATAATGGCTTCTCCAGATTGCTCCATAGCCTGAGAGTAACGTCTGGCTCTTTCCTCCGCTTTTTTGCGCTCACTAATATCGATCCAGCATGAACGGCTGTAGAGCACCTTTCCTTTTTCATCACGCACAGCAGTCACATTCAAGGTAACATCAAACTTACTGCCGTCCTTTCTCATCAGTTGTAGCTCTGCATTGTGGATCTCTCCGGTTTCGACAAATGAATTGAATGCTTCTTTCACTTTGTCCATGCAATCAGGATGATATAATTTAAAAATCGAATACCCTATTATCTCATCTTTGGTATACCCGAGTTTATCTGCTACTGTCTGATTACAGGTTTCAACCCTGGTTGTCTCGGTACTAACAGAAACATACATATCTGGCGAATGGTCAAACAGATCTATGTATTTGGCCTCGGATTCTTTAAGTGCCTGTTCAACTCGACATCGCTCTGTTACGTCCTGACCAATTGCCAATATGCCGATAATCTTTCCATTATTATCTTTTTGAATTTCATAGTCCCATTCAACAAGAATTTCTTGTCCGTCTTTATCAATAATCGGATAGATATTGCTCATGATTTGTACATCATCAATCGATTTTAAGAAAAGCTCGCGAGCCTTAATTCTGTCCTCTTTTGACAAAAATATTTCAAACCACTCTTTGTCCTTTACCTCGTCCAGAGAGTACCCGGTTAATGTTTCTGTGTAGAGATTGATGAATTCTATAGTGCCATCCACTTGCAGAAGTAGAATGATGGTTGGAGCAAGATTGATAAGTTCCCCTAAGAAGTCCTTTTGTGCTTTTATCTTGATGTTATTTTTTATCAGTAGTTGTTCCTGCTCTTTCACTTTTAGAATTAGATCCCATTTGTTGGTCAGAGCAGAGGCGATCTGCAGGATCTCGATACTTTCAAATGGCTTTTTCAACACCAGCAGCTGATCGGTGACACCGAGCTCCTGGTGGATATGTTCCAATCTATAGTCTGAGTAGGCGGTAACAATAGTCATCTGAATGGCTGGATCGACTTGCCAGATATGTTTGATAGTCTCAATACCATCCCAACCAGGTGGCATGCGCACATCAACAAAAGCCAGGGCATAGGGCTTTTCCTCCGCTAATGCTTTTTCAACCATTTTCAGACCTTCTTCACCCTGTGTCGCGTAATCGACGTCAAAGTTGGGGTTTTTTGATTCTTCAGGAGTTTTTCTACCAAGAATATCCGCTACCAGTGAATCGGCTGATGTTGAGCTAGAGGATGAAGTCAGGACACATCGATAGTCATCGTGAATTGATTTCATGTCATCTATAACGAGTATTTTTTTGTTCATTTTATTCATATTCTTAAATCCTTAAGCATTCAATGTATCAGTCGGTAACTCCAACCGGAAACAAGTTCCCTTTCCATTTTTAACAGCTAAACAAGTGAGTTCCCCTCCCATTTCACTGGCCAGGTTAGCCGCACTGTGTAAACCGAATCCCTGGTGCCCTTCTTTTGTGGTAAAACCATGAGCAAAAATCTTTTTCTGCAAATCATGAGCAATACCGAAACCGTTGTCCATGACTTCAAAATAAATACGGTTTTCGCTGATAAATCCTAACCTGACGCTAAGTTTTTTGGAGGAGCTATCAATCGCGGATAGCTCTTCGATGGCGTTCGCTAACAGGTTATTTAATACCTGTAACACCTTGTGTTTTTGTAGTGGACATGCTGAAACAGGTTCGATTTGCAGATCTAATTCAATATTGAGTTGCTTAATGCGCTCAGAAAAAATATCGACAGAATAATTGAGTAGTTGTAGTGGGTTTATAACTTCTGTTGGTTCATCAGTTTTCAATGATGTATTTTGCGATTGAACAATGGCTCTGATATGAGCTACATCATTGGCTAATTTGCTAAGGTATTGCTGCCAGACATGTTGTTCTGACTCCTCTGAGTTAACGAGTTGATCTAAATAATCCGGTATCTTTTGTCCTCTGGGATCGGAAGTTATAAACTCACCCAACTTACTTCCCTGTTCCTTCATTAACTCTACGATTTGTGGCAGGCTACGGTTTGAACTTTTGTCGAGCAAAGATTGCAATTGTTGTACTGAGATGTTGATGCTGTTGAGTACGTTACCTGCATTGTGGATCACTTCGCGGGCTACCTGAGCCTTGCCTGAATTGTGTAAAAGATCGGACAGTTTTTGGAAATCGCGTACATGATTAAAGGTCAGAGCGACAACATTTTTAATCATGAGTGCCATGTTAAGATATTGAGTCCGATATTGTGGAAATGCAATTTTCTCAATCACAATGAATCCGAAAATTTCTTCTATGTTACTAATTCTAAACCAAAATCCGTCTTCATCAAGTAATGCATATTCACCAGAGTCAGCTCCTATTGAATCGATTAGATTTGTGCTTCTACTCTGGTTGGTGCAAACAGGTGTACCAGCTACACCTTTCTCCCAGGGAATATAACAACACTGATCTGGAGCGAGTAGCGTCTGAAATATCACTATCAGGTTCTGAATTATGCCGTACTCATTTTTCTGCTCGGTAAGCTTGCCAAGCAGATCTGCAACCATTGCATATTCCGATTGCTGTTTAAGAGCCTCCGTCACGCTGTTATTTTCTGATGTTAACTTTGCATCAGCAACAAGTCGTTGTAGTAGTTTGCTATAATAATCCAGGCCAACAACAATTCTTTCTGCCGGAATTTGAAGATAATCCGACATATCAGCCAGCAGGCTTTCGCTGTTTGAATTAACACCGGTATCAACAAGCAAAAGGCCTCGAACAGTCTCCTGAAAACATTTTTTGGCTGTGGCCTGATCAAAGCCCATAATGTGTTCAAGCTGCTTTTGCCAAACGGAAAGCCAGCCTGGCGTCATCAGGTGAAAACCTTTGTTAATGTAGTGATCCACTATCTCTGGCTGCATAAAGAAATGAAAACACTGATCTACATGATGAACAATTATATTTTGTTGTGGCCACCGGCTAACGTCCAGATCCAGGGTACAACATCCACCAAGGACAAAATCAGGTTCAGACTGATCATTTATGTTGGCAAATATTTTATTCCAGTCTGTTGGGGGATGGGCACATTGTGAGGGGAAAACTATTACATCGGCATCAATAGCCGCTCGTTCGAGTGCCTTTATGGTCTCATTCCGGAAATGACTACAGACAATGAATTTAATGACGGCCTCCCAACCTTCATGGTTTCATGTTAAACCAGGTTGAAGTGGGTATGTACCCCAGCGATGTACCGCATTGGAGATGTTAAGTAGTACCTCATCAGGAACCTGCCATGGGATCTCACCATGATTATCAGATAGAATGAAACGTCCGCCTGAAGCAGCTTTGTTGATTGCCTCTTTCACCACTGCTTCAGCCTGTTCAGCACTCCAGTTTCGCATCTCAATCCCGTTCATATTACCCAGTAAAGTAAGCTCTCCTCGGCAGGCTTGCTTCATTTGTCTGAGATCTTCCATCACACTGGTGCCGATAATAGCTGAACCGGTTTTGATGATGTCATCGACAATAGGTAAGCAGCGACCGGAAGCCATATGGGTAGCTACAGGACCATTAATACGACCAATTGTGCGTTGTGCTACCTTGAACCCGGTATCCAGATAGAGTTCCCGGGTAGTAATCGTGGTTGACGACACCGGATCGAAAAAACAGATTGCCGTTGCACCCGCTTCTAATTGTGCATTGGACCAGGCGACACAAAACTCTTCATTCACTTGCATTAATTTGTCGAACATTGGTCTATTTTCATACATCAACCTGATATAGGAAGGAAATCCCATCTGCATTACCGGCAATGAGAAGGGTGATAGAGCTACTCCAATAATGGGTGCCTCATCTTCCACTGAAGCTTTAAGCATCTTTGTGGCTTCAAGCACCCTGGCAAGACAAGCTGTATCGCTGATAACCGGCACTTTCATATCCTTGATCTGTTTTACATCCTCAATAAAAGGTCGTCCTGAGTTTGCTGGACCATCATCAAAATAAATAACCTCACCGCCCCAGGCCTCAATCTCGATCGGCGCGTAGAAAAAGCTGTAGATACAATCGTCATGATATTTCTCCCTTAACTTTAGCTGCCCTTCGACCACATGTTCCGGTTTGGAGAAATAGTCTCGAATTGATAATCCCAGTTCTTTGGCGCCATGCATCGACAGGAGCAGGAAAAAGGGGACTCGATCCGGTTCTTGACCTGAAAGTGTTGTCAGCACGCGTTGCATTGAAGTCATATGATGGTTACTCATGACATATTCTCCATAAAACTCTCAATAATCTCTCGGGCTTCCATGCCATCCCGTCCCACTGCATCAGCCCCGATTTCCTTCCATAGCTCATGGTCAAAGCGGAAGGGGGCACCACCAACAATTACTTTTACATCCATATTTTCATCATGTAGTTTTTTCACCAAATCGCCGATAAGCAGAGCAGAGCGAAGCATTAGTACAGAAATCAATAGGATTTTTGTGCCCTGTTGTTTTACTTTCTCGATCACCTCATCCACATGACAACCGTGACCGAATTCTTGAAGTTCATAGCCACTTGCTCGTAAAATTGAGTAGACGATTCTTTCTCCGAGTACATGAAAGTCCTCAAGAACAACGATAGCCATTTCAGGTTGTTTAATGCGATCAGGATCGGCAGGCGGGAGGATCTCATCAACCAGTTCTTCACAAATAGTTCCGCTCATGTACACCTGAGCCAGAGCATATTTTCCTGATTCCCACCCCAGACCAATATTTTCAAGAGCTGGTATTACCGTTTTGGCGACAAACGATAGTGGTTTTCCTTTTTCTATGCCACCCATCATAATCTTACGAGCTGCGACTCTGTCCAGATTTATCAATGATTCTTCAAACTTACTACTTGTTTCCATAACGAGCCAACCTTCGTTTACCGATGGAATTCCATTTTGGATTGAACATCAACAGTGGATTGTATAATTGTAGACTAAAAATTTAGTAAATACCCACTTGGAAAATCTGCAATGTTGTTTTTTCCTGAAATAGTAATTATACATTTCTGGCACTTGCATAAAGACTATAAATAGGTGTAGATTGTAAATATAAGCTTGGGATGCACTAAAAATAATAAATATATAAGTATCCCTATAAAAAATAACAATAAATATCCCTATAAAAAATAACAATAAATAT
>JBFFIY010000217.1:0-7132 GCA_041556195.1 Enterobacterales bacterium | reverse complement strand
TCCTGCGTTTTCAGTGTACATGCCATCCCTGGCAATAATTTCACTCAAAATAGCCAGCTATTTGTTCGAGAATTTGCTTACAGGACGTAAGTAAGGGGCGTTAGCAGGACGCGGAAGCTTTGCCCTGCTAAGCACAAAAATCCCAATGTTGAGCTTACTAATCAATATTTGCAAAGAAGCAATACTTGTAACTTATTGAAAATTCGATATTTACTAAATTTAGATGACATATCTTATCCAGAGTTGAGGTTAAGTAACTTGTTTTTTAGTTGTTTATTAAGACCACCTAAACCATTATTTTTCAATGCTGTTTTATAGTTTTCATTGTAGGTTCTTATCAGGGAAATTCCTTCAACAACAAAGTCATAAATTTTCCACCTGTCATTTTTTAAGATCATTTTGTAATTGACAGGGATTTTTTTAGTTCCTGCTATGACATGAGTATTGATTGAGGCATATTTATCTTTTTTGATGATTTCCGTTAAATAATCTACACGCTCATTAGTATACTTTTCCAACAAGGAAATGTAGCTATTTATCAATGTTTGGCTGAAAAGTTTCAGAAATTCCTGTTTGTCTTCTTTGCTTGCTTTTTTCCAATGCCGAGCAATAACTCGTTGAGAAACTGCTGTAAAATTAACATTTTCTCTTAGGATTTTATCTAATTCAGAATGTTTTTCTTCATAGCTTAATTCAGTGTTTTTTACTGATGCTAAAAGACTATCGACAGCAATTTTCAACTGAGCGGTTGCTGCTTTGTTTACGTCAGTTTTAGCCGTAGAATATTGGCTAAAACTTAACAATAATATTATTGCTATAAAAGAGAAAATAGTACGGAAATTGGATTTCATTTTAGAGTCTCCTACAGTTATTTTTCAAAAATATATTTGCTAACTAATTCTTCAATGCTGATAGAAGGTTCGGTTTCTATGATTTCGCCTCCAGCTTGTAAAAGGTCATCAGAACCACCAAGGGTGATTTTGATAAATTTATCACCAATAATACCCGCAGTACGAATTGAGGCGATAGAGTCGTCAGAGATTTCAATGCCTTGATCTATGGAAAGTTTTACAAAAGACAAATAAGTCTCTTTATCCAGGATAATTGATTTTACTTTTCCAACTCTGACACCTGCTAATTCGATAAATGCACCATTTTTTAATCCTGACGAGTTTTCAAATTTAGCGATAAGGGTATAGCCATTATTACCAAAAGCTGATAGTCCTGCCAGATTTATTGATAGGTATCCGACGGCAATCATGCCTACTATAACGAAAAGTCCGACAAAAAATTCTGTTGAAAATTTATTCATGAAAAGTCCTGTTAAATAGTTAAATTATTAATCTTTTGTGAAAACCTGATGTGAAAATTCTAAAGTAAAAAAGCACTAATAATATAGTCGACTAACAGCATTAAAATAGCGCTGGTAACTACCGCTTCTGTGGTTACTTTGCTAACACCTTCAGCTCCATGTGCGTTAGGATCAAGATGCAAATAAAACCCCTTAGCCATGGCTATCCAGATTATCACCAGGCCAAATAAAAAGGATTTTGTGAAGCCCATTAAAACATCATTCCAAACAATCGTTTCTGCCATGCCTTGCTGAAAAGCCGCTTCACTGACACCTTGTATAACCACACCCACAATATAACCTCCGCTGATCCCAACGACGTCAAATATAGCAGTGAGTAACGGTACACTGATCAAGGCAGCAATTAATCTTGGCAACATAACAAAATGATGGTTATCAATCGCCATGCAATCGAGAGCATCAAACTGTTCTTCGTTTCTCATAATAGCAATTTCTGCACAGGTCGCAGATCCGACTCTGGCAATCACCATTAAGCCGGTCATCACCGGGCCAAGCTCTCTTATTAAACTTAAAGCCACAGCAGATCCAAGCAGATCTACAGAACCAAATCTTATCAAGGTATCGTAAAACTGCAGAGCAACTACCATACCTGTGAATAAACCTGCAACCAATATTACAGGTAACGTTCTAGCCCCTATAAATAAAGTTTGTTTAATTGTGTCTTTAAGTGGAAATGGCCACTTAAGTAACTTAGAAAAACATAGGCTCAGAAAAAGAGTAAAGCGTCCAGTACCATTTATTTTTTTAAGTGTGGAATCACCTAAATTAGAAATGCTATTGATTAACATGATTATTGCATCCCTGTTGTTAAATGTTTGAGGAATTTGTCACCGTCCACTTGATTGTTTCTTGCTTTACGATGAATTAAATTTTGTACTCTTTCATCCGCACATTGTTTAATTTCATCAACCGTGCCAGTAATAATGATTTCACCTTCATTCAAAATGGTAATTTTATCAGCGATAGTGAAGGCGCTATCCAGATCATGGGTTACTACCACGATAGACATACTCATAGCTGAGCGAAGTTTGAGAATAAGCTGGTCAAGCTCAACAGATGTCACCGGATCTAAACCAGCTGAGGGTTCATCAAAAAACAATAGCTTAGGATCTTGTATGACCGCTCTGGCCAGTCCCGCTCTTTTTAACATACCCCCAGATAATTGAGAGGGCATGAGATGCTCTGCACCGCCCAGATTCATTAAATCCAGTTTAAGACGAGTCATAATATCAATGGTTTTGGCGTCTAACTTATGATGATGGTGTAAGGGTAACTTAATGTTTTCACCTACAGTTAAGGAGCTAAGTAATGCGCCTCCCTGAAATGCAACACCCATTCGCATTCTTTGTTTGGCTAATGCTTTAGCATTGATTTTATTAATGTCACTTCCTTCAATAAGCACTTGGCCGGATGAAGGTTTTTTTAATGCTAATAGATGTTTCATCAGAGTACTCTTACCAGAACCACTTCCTCCCATGATGACTAAAATATTTCCCTGTTCCAGACAAAGGTTAATGTTTTTCAGGATCTGAACTTTACCGTAATGAGCATTAAGATTGTTCACCTGAATGACTGCAGGCGATGCTATTTTGTGGTTGGTGTTCGCATTGGCCATTACTCGCTATCCACCTCATCAAAGTTATCATATAAAGTAAAAACCTGATTTAAACGAGTTAATTCTAATACTTGTAGAGGAGCTCCATTAGCGCCAACAATTGCAAGCTCTAATTGTTTTTCTTTAGCTAAACTTAGTGCCTCAATCAGAGTGGCTATGCCTGAACTATCTAAATAGATTAGATTGGTAAAATCAATTAAAACATTTTTTCCAGTATCTAATAATTCTAACAAACAACCACGCATTTTAGCAGAATTAGATAAATCCACTTCCCCTGTCAAGTGTAAAACCTGAAACTGTTTAAATTGAGATTTCTGATAGCTCATTTTAGCTGAACTCCTTTGGTAATTTTTTTCTTAGTTCGAGTCGGTTGCAGTGTTTTTCGTTAGCTTCTAATAGCCTTACCGAATCCATAATGTTGTATATTAGAGGCAATCCCAAACCTCCCGGGTTAAGTAAATTCTGAGGTTGTAATTTAAAACATTTATCATCAGCTGTTTTTCCAAAATCACTTATAATAAAAATTGCTTCTCGCTCTCCAATATAAATATAAACAGTTATTTCTCCCTGTTCAGTATCCTTATATGCATGACGAATAACATTAGCACAGGCTTCATCAATGGCCAATGTAATAGCATCCATATCAGACTGGCTAAACTTCATCTCGTTACAGCACTCTCTTAGTTGTTGTCGTATATTACAGAGTTCAGTTGAACAGGCTTTACATTTTATTTTCTTTAAGAGCTTTAAAGATTGTTCTTCACATGAAAGGTATTTATCGCATGGAGTTCGTTCGAAATCGACTACAAGCATAGCGATATCATCTTTTAACGTGTCGTTGTTAGTGTGTTGGTTTAACGATTGTTTAATAGAGGTTAAAATATCTGTGGCATTGAGATAATCATCTCGGGTTAATAAAGCGAGAATATTATCGATACCAAACTGTTGTTTGTGCAGATCTTGTGCTTCTGATAATCCATCAGTGTAGATAAATAATCTATCCCCTTTTTCAAGTGCTATTTCTTGTTGTTCAAATTCATTAAAATCGAATGAACCGACAAGTCCTCCAGTGGATTCCAGTTTAATGGCTCGACCTTTTTGAGTGGAGATAATAACGGGTGATGGGTGACCTGCAAGGGTGTAACACATTACACCAGTATTTTTATTGAGTAAGCCATAAAATAAGGTTACATAAGAAAATGCGGGTGTATTGAGGGCCATGAAATCATTTAAATGTTTCACCAGTTTAGCAGGGTAAATAATATCATCATGAGATTGTAGTAAAGTTTTTACAATAGAAACAATGAGTGCTGCAGAAGAACCATGTCCAGCCGCATCAGACATAAACAGACCGATATATTCATCATCTATTTCAAAGACATCATAAAAATCCCCTCCTATGGATAGACATGGAATGTAACTGGCACTAAACTCTATATTTGGAATTTGTGGCAAGGTTTCAGGTAATAGTTTTTCCTGAACTTTTGCAGCAATTTCCATATCTTGCTCAATGAAGTCGTTTTTTTGTTGGAGTTCTCTGGTTTTTTCTTTAACAGCGACTTCCAACCGTTCTTTTTCCAATAGTTGCTCTGTTCGATATTCTTCTGCTTCCGCAATAAAATTATTGAATACTTCTGCTAATGTACCAATTTCATCCTGAGACTTTATTTCAAAACGACGATGATAATGATCTTTGGCCACCAGTTTTCTAACTTGCTTAACAATACTGGTTAATGGCCCGACAACAATGTTTTGAAAAAAAGCAAATAATCCGAGTACCAATAATACCAACACCAATGCTGAGTATTGCATAAAGTCATTGATGTTTCCCTGACGGCTATCACTGATTTGGTTGCTACTAAAAGAGGAGAACATTACTCCGCGTACTTTATGATCACTACCATGACAAACCTGACATTGAGGTTTGTTTAAAAAAGGGATGATCATTTGTATCTGTTGTTTTCCATTGTCTAAAGTGGACTTGGATACGATTTTTTTGCCTGTGGAGATTGCTTGTATTAGAAGAGGGTTATCTTCAGATAAAGAGTAGTTATCTGCTATTGTTGCACGAGTGAATTTTTTGGATCCCAGTCGAGTATTTACATCCTGGATGGTAGATTGATCTGTGAATGCTTCTTTACCATTTATTCTTAAGATCTTAATTTCGTCAAGACTACTAAAATTACGGTAACTCTCGAGGAGAGAGGGCATGATTGTTGCTGAACCACTGAGCATAACCGGTTGCAGTGTTTTAGTGACGAAATGTTCAACAAATGAGACTTGTTCGTCTTCAAACTGGTGAACCATTTTGTCTTCGAGCTGATTAAAAATATAGGCTAAATATGCTAAGCCTAATAAGGCTAGAATTAGCACACACAAAGTTACTTTTATTTGCAGGCTTTTTTTGATGGAGGTTATCATGAAAAAAAGGTCTCTGAAGCACACATAAATATAGAGTATTTGTTATTTGATTTAGTAGAGAGCATGGTTATAACTCGTCAACCAGACTAGCAGTGATATTAAGATCATTTTTCAAAGTTTTATGAACCGGGCATTTATTAGCGATGATTAATAATTTTTGTCGCTGTTCTTCCGAAAGATCGCCGCTTATTCTGATTTTTCTGGAAATAGTTTCTAAATGACTCGTTTCATCTGCGCAACTGTCGCAATCTTTTGCGTGTTCCCTGTTATGAGTCAATAATACATCAACATCTTTTAATGGCCATTTTTTATGTTTGGCATACATTCTTAAGGTCATTGAGGTGCAAGCACCCAATGCCGATAAAAGGTACTCGTAAGGAGATGGCCCTTTATCTAATCCACCCATTTTTCTGGGCTCGTCTGCAATAAGTTGATGATTTTCGGTGACGATTTTTCGGGTGAAATTTTGATTTTCTTCTCCAACAAAAACCTGTCCAGAATCGAGTTGCATGGTCTGGGTATTAGCCGGTTTCTGTGTAAGGTATCGGTTAACCCAGGCAGTCATTGTGGTTGCGACATATTCTGCATCTGTTGGATTAGTTAATAAATGGTCAGCGTTATCTAATGAGATAAAACTTTTAGGATGTTTGGCTGCACTGTATATTTTTGCAGCCTCATTGATGGAAACAGTCAGATCCATAGGGGAGTGAAAAACCAGTAAGGCACGATTGAGTTGGCTGATATGTTCGTCGTTATTGTAACTTTTAATATCGTCTAAAAATTGTTTTTTAATAGTGAACTTTCTGCCTGCCAAATCGACATCTGCTGATTCATTGGCGTTAATTTCTTCTTCTTTGTGAACAAACATATGGCTCAAATGTTGCGTTGTAGCGGGTGCGCCAATGGTTACAATGGCTTTGACCTCGGGCAAGAAGTTTGCGGCAGCCAAAACAGCTGCACCCCCAAGACTATGTCCGATAAGTAAACTGGGAGAGTGATAGTTCTGTTCAAGGTAGGTTGCTGCAGATATCAAATCCTGAATATTGGATGAAAAGTTGGTATTGGCAAAATCACCATCGCTATTTCCCAGACCAGTAAAGTCGAATCGCAAAACGGCAATACCTTTGGCTGATAAGGCACGTGAAATTCTTGTTGCAGCTGCAATATCTTTTGAACAGGTAAAACAATGGGCAAACAAAGCAACTTGTTCTATGGAGCCCTCTGGTAGTTCCATCATGCCGGCTAACCGGGTATTTTCCTTATTGTTGAAGGTAATCTTCTTTCGAGGCATGGTTTTCTCCAAAACATATGTTTAACCATCTGTTTTAAATAACAGCTCAGTTTTCGGTTGAATAATTTAAGATTAATTTAAAAAACGTATGATTTAAATAGTAACATAACTTGTTTAACAGATAATTCTTTTTAGATGTTTGTTACATGGTAGTCTGTTTAAGTTGACTCAAAGTTGTTTATACCCGTTATCATTCATAATACCTGTACCAGAGTCTATCCAGGAATTCTGGGCAATACGTAGCACATATACCCGTGACACCTGGAAATGCAGGTTTCAGCAAGTCAAGAAGCGTCCATATTCGAGGCTTGAAGCTTCCGCATCCTGCTCACGCCCCTTACCTACGTCCTGTAGGCAAAGCTACCGCATCCTGCTAACGCCCCTTACCTACGTCCTGTAGGCAAAAGTACAGTATTAGTTATTTATGTCCATG
>JBFFIY010000216.1:0-7377 GCA_041556195.1 Enterobacterales bacterium | reverse complement strand
GACACCCTTGCCTGGATTCAGAGCTGAGCTTTGTGAGCCCTCTTATAAATAACAACCTGCCAAGATTGAAAAACTGGGTCATATAGGGTTCAATTTACCCACAGATACTACTGAAGAGCCAATTAATATAATCAACATGTTATAAAAGTCACGATATATAAACCTCTAAAATTCCTAACAAACTCATCTACACATATAATAACATTCGCTTTCTCATAAGTAGGCTCTGACCTGTACCACACTTGAAAACATAAAATAATGGTACATCCTTGTACCATACGACATTTCTTTATAAACTAGTGATAAACAAAATGAAAAAAGAGGCAAGAAGATAAGCTGTAGATAATAGTAAGTCTTTCATATAATTTTCTTTTTTTACAAGACTTACTATCCCAGACCAAAGGTAGATTCCGCCGATTGTGATATATAATATCCACATGGTATTCTCCCGTTCTTGGTTGCAATGCAGCAGTATTGCCACATCTAGGGAGAACATTAATCTATTCTTAAAAAGGCACGGTACGTAACGGGAATAACAATTTATTAGGCACGTGACGTAACGTGATTCACTTGATTCTATATTGTGTTTTTATAAAAAACTAGGTGATCTATTCCTACTTTTATAATAACCTAGAATCGCTCCCTTGAAATTTATTCTGTAACCCGCTAGTCAGTTCCTCTAAATAGGCTTTCCTCAATCCATATGCGTCCTCATAAGCACCTTTTGCTATTTCAATTGCTTTTTCTCCAATTTTATTAACTAAATCTGTTATCGGTTTATTAAAATGATCAGCATGTGGATAATAACCTACCTTGTAATCTTTTTTTTCCTTTGGGTTAACTCCCAAATTTGTTTTGCTACAATCATGCTCCTTGTGCAACAATATAAACTTTATCTCATTTTCTTGTACAGCAAACCTGTCTGTCACGACCTTGAGCAATTCTTCATAAAATTTACCAGGTAAAATTTCAGCTCCAAGCCTAAAAAAACAAAGCATTCCTAGCTCCTCATAATCATTTGCTGACTGTGCATAATCCAACGATTTTTTTACCAGTTGTTTAAGTGCTGTTCCCTTTGTAGCTATATCTGTTATATTTGGAATAGAAATATTAAATGTGTTTAACATTTTATGATACAGAACATGTGAGTCTCCTTCTAACTTAAAGTTAGGAATAGTTAATCCACACGCTTCCAATGTATCTTTATAAACCTCAGTGTGTAGTTTAGGTTGATGCTCTTCGTCTATTATGTGTTCGATAGCAGTTCTTGCTTCAATACTTATGGCATGCATCTGTGCAACAGTCATGATTTCCTGAAAATACACAGAATAGCAATAGTTCCAAACAAGCAAGTTGGATAATTGTATTTTATCTAAATTGCCCATGTTTTCCCATGCCGACAACTTATTAAAATACTCAACATATCTAGCTTCCATTTTGTTAAGTTCATCTGTAATGTTCATATTGCTTCTCCTGTCTGCACTACAATTTCCACCATTCTGGCCAAGAGTGCACGTTCTCTGAATGAAGCCTGATTATATCTTTCTCCTTTTCATAAATTTCTCCAGCCATTATTTTCCCGACTTTTATTCCCGCAGCTTTTTGTGCCCGTCGCTTTGTTCCTTGCGTTTGTCCAGCGAAAAAAATCTCTTTTATTTGCCTATTAAAATGAACTAAACTATCTACTCTGTCAGCTTTGCCAAGCCATAAGACCATTGCCAGAATAAAAAGTCTTTTTTGCCTGTCTTTGCTGTAACCTCTTTTAGTGAGGAATGGCTCTTGAATTGAGTTACCTTCTTTCCACGCATCGATATATGATTGGCAGAGCGCATAGGAACAGGCGTACTCGTCACAACTGATTGCTCCCTTCAAACCACATAAAACTATTTCATTAAGACTATTAATTATTAGCTCAGAATTTCTGGCTTCAGTATCTTTTTCATCCTTGTCAAATCGCCCAAATAGCGCTCCTTCACTATCAAAAAAATGGTCGTAAAATAATGCGCTGAGTAAAAATTCCTTTTTACCATAGGATGAGTGTTGAAACTCAAGAAAAACACTAGATAATTGGTTGTAGGTAATAGACTGATTACCCAGCATGTTTATTGTATCCATTAGCCCATAAAGGTCAATCTTTATGGAGCCAGTTGCAACAAGGTCAAGTAAATTATCTCTAGTATCAACCAAAGACTCATATAATAAACCTCCCCACAGTTGATCCAGTCTTTCAGCATTAGCAAATCGCATCTGGTCTTCATGTAACCACTCGATTAACCCAGCTTCATCAGTAGATTTTGCTATATCACTATAAGCCGTTGTTGGTAAACCTGTGGTTATATAGTCATAAAAAAATGAACACAAAAATGTTCCTGCAACCAACCCATATCGATCTAAACCGCTGTGGCTAATATTCTTTTCTGGCTTCTTGTTTAACGCATATGACAGGTTATAGTGCGAAGGGCTATATTCGCAAATTGTTTCATAAAGTGATACATTCGGATTAGTTGGATCTCCTGCTCTATCTCTTTGAGAACTGGTTGACCGAGTAAGACAATAGTCAAAAACTATAATTTCTGGAATAATATTTAGTGAGTTCAGTTTTTTTGCATTGGTATTTTTTAATACCTTTATTCCATCAAAGTACGCTTTAACTTCACTAATATCTTTGAGCCAAATAAGGTTGAAATTTTTTTCAATTACATTACTTTCTTCTGAAGAACAGCCAATATCTAAAGCAACCGTTTTTCTTTCCAAGCAGAAGGTAAATACAGGATCATCGTCAATTAATAAAATAGTCATTTTTCCGTTGCTCATTATTGCACTCCTATAATAGGTAACTCTATCTGGTACTGAAAATAACATTCACTATTTCTTAGATATTTTTTCCTTTTTAACTTTGGCCCCCCCTTAATAAGTTCAGCAAAAAGATGTCCAGCAAGAGTTTCACCACCAGCACCATGAATGTCATATTCAACCATTTGAGTTTCTTCTTGGGCAAAATCATTTGCCACTACATTAGTTAGTGATAGTCGCGTAGTTTGCCCATCACGAAATAGAGAAACCTGTAATTCAATTTCTTCATCGCATGCTTTTCCATACTGTATAGCGTTCACTGTCAGTTCATAAAAAATTGCAGATAGAAGCTCTTCACCCAAGTATAAATTAGGATTATTATTTTTTACTTGACAAGCAAAGTGTTGGTTATTTAAATTTTTAGTAAATATCATATTTAGCTTTAAGTTATGATTCTGACGGTGAAAACTTGCTTCTGCTAAACCAGTTAAAAGTTTGCTAACTTTTACTGGTTTTTCTGTGAGCCACCTCTTTGCTCGATCGTCAGACCATACATTGTTTTCTATAGATAGTGCTGATAAAAAATTAACTAAACTGCCGAACCCAGTTAGTCTCTTACTATTTTTTTCAATGAATTTTAAGTCTTTTTTATGCTGATGCAGTTTTATTCTTGTACTTTTTTTATCGCCATGGTCATGTACACGTAGAAGGTCATCAAAGTTTTTTATCAGTCTTCTAGAAAAACAAGCAATGCTATTTGATCTATTCTTAAAAGGATGGCCAACACGGTATGTATAATTAGTGGTCGAGTTAAGTATTCTATCCTCAGACTCAAGGTTCAGTAAGGTGCCTATGACATTATTAGCAATTAACGTCCATCTAGTTATATCTTCACTACTTAGTGGGTGTATTGTTCCTAAGGACAAGACACCTGTTCGCCCCATCGAAGAAGATGAATATGTTACTGGAATACTTATAAAGCTGTCTGCTCCCCAAATACCGAACCCCCAATAAAGAGACGTTAAAGAGTCAGCGACATCATTTCTGTTAATGTTTATTTTTGGATGACATAACTCTCGCAAGGCAATAACACTATCAATAATACTTTCATTAATTATTAGGTTTCCATTAGATATAAATTCTTTTAGACTTGTCTTATACGCTGTTATAGCTGATATGTTTTCGTATGACTTATCTATTACATAATCACCATATATTGTTTCCTCCTCTACTCCCATCAGGTTCCATACAACTCCCATATTTATAGGAAATGTCGAATGATTCAGTAAATAATCATTCCATGAAGCTAAATGAGTGTTTCCATTATCTCTTGCAGTAAGAGAAAGATATTCTTGCCAATGCATCGACCAAATATTTTGGAATGCCTCATTATCAAAATCATAAACACTACCATCAGTAATAATCAAATGGCTATCATCTTTTTTGTATTCATATAAAGCTTTATGCTCTAACATTTGGCTTATCCATTCATTACGAAATGGCTCTTTGTCTATAATGTTAGGTCTAAAGTTGAAGTATGATACCGTAGTACGGGATTCAAAGTGTTTCCAAGGAACGTAGTTAAAAATAGCATATCTGACATTTGGTAAAATACCCGCCGCTCCATCTTCATTGGGACGGGGAGTTGTCTTGAGTTCATTAATAGCGACTTCTAGTAAATGCCTTGCTCTTTCTGCTGGCGAATATTGTTGGCTACTAAAGTTTTTCCACTCATTTATCATTTTCGCCCTCAACCTAGAAAGAAGTCTAGAGAAAGAAGGCTTTAATGCTATTTGCCTATTCATTCTTACTTAGTAAAACGCTTTAGGTTGTGAACTATGAAGAAACATACAGCTTGAAAAATCAATGCAACTACTGGTGCACCTATCCCATAGGGGGCTTTCATCGAAATAATACCTGTTTCTAAAATAAACAATATGACTGCTCCCCCAACCAAAGTAACTGTTCCAGTTGCTGGAGATACTTTTTTTATAAACAAAGCGCCTAATAAAGGAACAAGAAAAAGTGTTGCTATTCCTGTGCCTTTGCTCGCAATAAATACAATAGTATTTCCGCCGAACTTTGTAAGTGCCAAGGTAGCTAGTAATCCAACAAAGCCCAGAACAAAAAGACGTCCTATTGTTTTTTCTCTCTCTGCAGATAATTTTTTACCTGTAATTGGTTCAACGACATCTTTTAATAAGACAGATGAAGCAGACAATAACTGGGAGTCAACTGTAGACATACCGGCTGCAAAGGTAGCAAGAACCAGAATAGGAATCAGCGCTGGAGCGACTTGATTGTACAAAGAGGGAACAAATGAATCTGGGCCTCCAGCTATAGATAATGAGCCTGTTCCCCAAAAACCCATTAACAATGAAGGAATAACAATAAATAAAAGCGCCATACAACTTCCTAATGCAGCGCTTTTTCCTAACGTCTTTGGGGAATCAGCCATATAACTTCTTTGCCACATATGAGGCAACAAAATATAACCTACAGTCCAAATCAAAGCAGTTGTCAGTACTGCCCCCCAATTACCAGGATTAAATGTAAACAGCTCTGGTTTTTTTGCAATAGATTCTGTTAAGCCAACCCAGAAACCATCTGTCAAAGAAACCGCAAGAACTGCACCTATCAGCATGACTATAATAAATAAGATCGCCTGAATAATGTCCGTCCATATGATCGCCCTTATACCACCTATATAACTATAAACACCGATTCCGCTTATCGCCATTACCACACCGCCCCAATACGGTATAGCACCACTCGTTCCTATCTCAATTACCTTTCCAATACCAACAACCTGAATCATGGAATATGGAATAAGAGCAATGATAGAAATCAATCCAACCACAACTTTAAGTGCCTGACTGCTGTACCTGTCACCAATCAGATCGCCTGGGGTCATATAATTGTATTTTTTCCCGAGTGCCCAGATACGTCTGCCTAGAAAATACAATAACATGGGGCTAGCTACTACAAGCAACCCGTGGGGGAGAAACCAAGAAACACCTTTGGCAAAATAGTAACCAGGAGATCCCAGAAAAGCGAATGTAGACATCCATGTGGCAAACAACGTCATAGAAAGGCTAAACCAGCCAACATTTCTTCCATGGAGGAAATAATCACTAGCATTGTTCTTTGCTTGACTCTTAGCTTTGAAGCCCAGCCAGACTGAAAAGAGCAGATACGCGACTAACAGTGTAATAAGAATGGCTATCATATTACTGTACCCCACTAGGTTCTTGAATATCTTCAAAACCCCCTTTCAGATATACAACCACTGTTAGCAGCATCAAAGAACACAGGTCTCCTAAAATCCACCCAATAGTCAACAATGGATTACTCTGAAAGAAACTAAAAAATGGCGCAAAGCCAGCTGTTACCAACACCGCGTATATGATAAATATCGTTCTTTCTTTCATTTTGATACTCCTTTAGGGATAGTAAGATATATTATAAATCAATATTGATGACAACCGTGATTACCCGTGATTAACATATAAATTTCAGTGACACCCACTTGTAACTAATTTTTGTAGATGGTGCTTGCCCGGATATGCGTATATTCACCATCACCAGAATATGCAACTGGCTGGTGGCACTCAATATGGGTGTAAACCGCCAGTTTCCGCAGGGTGTTCGGGGGCATGACTTGCATCTGATGGCCGATAATGGTTGCCAGCCAACAGCGATCAGTTTTATGAAAACAACCGCTGATATAGGCATAAAACAGGCCTTTACCAGTTACAACAACCCCAAAGGCAACGCCGACACCGAACGCTTCATGCGCACGCTCAAAGAAGAGCTGGTGTGGATCAACGAATGGAGCCTTTTACGCGGCTCTGGACGTGTGGATTGGCTATTACAACAGCACATATCTGCACTCAACACTGGGCTACATGCCGCCAGAAAAGTTCGAAGAACAATTTAACCAAAACCAACAGCAGGAGACTCTCTTAAAAATGGCTTGCTAAATCGGGGGCAGTACAGGAACGCGCCGCGCTTAAGGATTTTCAGCAACAGCGACACACCCAAGAAACCCAAATACGACAAGCTAAAATCCGCAAAGGTTTAGGCGGTCTTTGGGACTTCTTCACAGGTTCATCCAAAAAGCAACAAAGGCTCAATGAAGCCGATGCACAGCGAAGTGCATTACGTGATAATAAAGAAAAAGAAGTCCTGATTAATCAACACATCAATCAACGCCAAGATTTGCAAGCACAATATAAGAGTTTAAAACATCGACACCATTTAGAAAAAACACAGATCAATGCCAGTTTCGTGCAATCGGCGCAAGGCTTAACGCAAAAAGGAACGCTGAAACAGCAATTCAATAACAGTATCCAACCAGATAACCCAAAGCCTAAGCAGGATTTAAAGCCGGAGTTGGGCTTATGAGCGTTTGTCTCTTTATCCCCAATATCTGGATGTTACGCAGGGCGGGATCACGCATTTAAAGAAAATAACATGATATCCTAAAAAATTTTGAACTTTATTGAAATTACAGGATCAGATCATTACCTTAACTCAATAATTAGCCCATCATGTCATTTTTACAAGAAATTGAAAGTATTG
>JBFFIY010000215.1:0-7432 GCA_041556195.1 Enterobacterales bacterium | reverse complement strand
GGAAATGAGTGACAATGAAGCAGCAAAAAAGCTTCAAAATGAACGAAGGATATTATTTGATCAGATCTTTGAATTAGATAGAAATATTGCTTAGCTCATTCTATCTTCTTTCAGGCTCATTTGTTAATTGGAAAATACTGAAAGTAGCATCTATTTTGAATCTTACATTTCTGACAACTACTGCTGGCTGTGGTAGTTATCTTCTTTTGTTTGGTTATATATACAGAATTTTCACTTTCTTCAAATTCACCATAACAAACAGTATGTTGCATATCTTTTCTATATATTACATATCACTGAATATGCCGCATGCGGCGGCTGAATCAGTGGGGGGATTTGAGTTTTTTAAATATGAGACTTATATACCAGATATGAAACTATGTGTTTGAGGATGGTAGAATGAATTTTATTATTCAATATTGCGAATGTCTGCTTTTTGAAATTAGAATCCTTCAGGATAAATGTCGTCACTGACCTATTTGGGTCAAAAACAGTCATATTTACCTTTTTAAAAGCATCACCACAGGCTATATGTAATAACCCTAATCTCATTCCATTTAAATCTAACATAAAAAAGACAAAAGTCTTATATTAACCAAAACCTGTCGGAATAATTCATGTTTTTATTCATAAAAAAACAGGGCATTTCTGGTTTGACAATATTGGTGACAAGGTTAAGCGGATTTACCACTCAAACGTTCTTTAATTGTAGAT
Organism: Enterobacterales bacterium; assembly: GCA_041556195.1. Lineage (GTDB taxonomy): Bacteria > Pseudomonadota > Gammaproteobacteria > Enterobacterales > 21-14-all-40-8. The sequence continues at coordinate 6,718 of JBFFIY010000215.1, read as the reverse complement.
GCAACTTTGTCTCTCAGGTATAAAGGCTGTAAATTCATAACATCTTCGGCCTGTTGTTGTGATTGTTTGGCTAAACTTAATAACCAGCTTGCTCGTGGTAGTTGGACATTGACTTTGTCGCTCAATGAATGGCCAGTGCTCTGTTCTAAAGCTGTTTTATAAACAGTCCAACCACTTCCTGCAACCTGCCAACTTTCATCTATGGTTTTTTCATCAACAGACAATGTAGGAAGCGTCACATTATGTGGAGGAAAAACGCCTTCTTTCACTAAAGAACGTAAATTTTCACCTGACACTTCATAACAACCCCAATACACTTCATCCATACGTGCATCCATGGCGACAGCCACTCGAACAGGTTGTTCCGTTGACTTATCATTTTGTTCAGTTTTTTTGACAGCACATGCTGCACCATAGGCAAGTACTTCTAATGTAGAAATACCAATAACAGGTAAATTAGCTGAAAATGCCAACCCTTGCACCACGCCAATTGAGATACGAACACCGGTAAATGCTCCAGGGCCAAGTGTTACGGCTATAGCATCTAAATCGAGGAGTTTTATTGATGCCTCATGCAGGAGTTCATCAACCATAGGGAGTATTAATTCACAGTGCTTTCTTGGAGCGACCTGGTAGCGTTGATGAATATCATCTCCAACTGCCAGTGCAACTGAGCAAGCTTCTGTGGAGGCATCTATAGCGAGTATTTTTGTCATGATTGTACCTGTAGGCCTTAAACCTGGAAGAAAACAGGTGAATTTAAGATTTAAAATCTGTGTTTTAAATCAGGGCTTTAAAAAAATTTTCAACCCTTTCCAAATCACGGGTTCGAGCAAAGGGTGGTAAGCTACTAATAAAGTCTTCACCGTAACGACGACTAACCAAACGCGGATCAAGTACCACTAATACACCTTGATCAGTTTCTGTTCGAATAAGTCGTCCAGCTCCCTGTTTCAAGCTAATAATAGCATCAGTTAACTGAAATTCTTTAAAAGGATCACGTCCCTTTGAACGTAAATAATCCCCCCTGGCTTGTAACACTGGATCAGATAGGGAAGAAAAGGGTAATCGGTCTATAATGACCAAAGATAAGTCTTCACCAGCGACATCAATTCCTTCCCAAAAACTACTGGTAGCAATTAGTACCGCATGTTCGGTATCCCTGAATGTTTGTAGTAATTCAGTTTTAGGGATTTCTCCCTGAACTAAAATGGGATGGCAGATCTGTTCTTGTAAGAGATCACGAGTGATCTCAAGTGCTCGATAACTTGTCACTAAAATAAATGCTCGGCCCCGACTCATTTCTAATAAGGGGAGGATCTGTTCCATCGCCTGTTGAGTGGCAAATGGTTGATTAGGCTCAGGTAAACCTCGAGGCATATAGAGTAAAGATTGATTGGGATAATCAAAAGGACTCTCCAGAATAAGACTTTTTGCTGCTTCCAGAGATAACTCCTTTAAGAAATAATCAAGGCTATCGCCCACGCTAAGCGTTGCCGATGTGAATACCCAGGCCGACCCCTGATGTCTTAACATCAATTCACTTAGTTCTTTACGGATCTCCAGTGGAGTTCGGCTAATAGCAAAACTCTTACCAAAGGTTTCAATCCATTGAACTTGATCCATGGCAGGCTTATTCATGAGTTTAGTCAACAAATTGAACAAAACCTGACTGCGGGTATAACAGCTATCTAATCCTGGACTTCGGCCTAATTGTGGTTCTATCGTTAGCCTTAATTCTTCAAGAAGCTCAGTAACACTCGTCATCATCTCAATGATTTCAGCTTTTTGTTGCCAAAACCGCCAATTTTCACGTTTACCCGACTCAACGCCAAATATTAAGCGCCAGTCGGCACTTTGTTTTTCTAATTGAGAAGCCAAATCATCAAGGGATTTACAATCTGTGACATTTGTCAGATATTCGACTTTTATATCCTGACTCAAACTTTTTAATTGGTGAGAAGAAAAACGTTCGCCTAAAAAGCTACGGGCAATATCAGGTAATTGGTGAGATTCATCAAAGATTAAAACATCCGCTTCTGGCAATAAATTACCAAATCCTTCTTCTTTTAAACTGAGATCGGCATAAAAAAGGTAGTGATTCACTACCAATACATCAGCATCTAAAGCTTTTTTTCGCGCTTTCATCAAAAAACAGTCATCGTAGTCAGGACAAGCATTTCCCAAACAGTTATCTGCGGTACTGGTAACCAGTGAAATTAAAGGAGAATCTTCCGCCAGGCCTGAGCTTTGTGCTAAATCACCTGTCAGAGTTGTATTTGACCATTGTTTTAATCGTTGTATTTGGGAGGCTTGATAACGGGACTCCAGCATGCCTTGTGCAAGTGTTTGATCGAGTCGATGTAAACAAAGATAGTTCACCCGCCCTTTTAGCAGTGCTATGTCCAGAGGTAGATCTAAAGTTTTTACCACAAGAGGCAAATCACGATGGAATAGTTGATCTTGTAGGTTTTTGGTTCCGGTTGAAATAATAACTTTCTTTTGGCTCACCAGTGCAGGAATCAAATAGGCTAATGTTTTTCCGGTTCCTGTTCCCGCCTCAACCGCAAGTTGTCCTTTATCTTTGATACATTGCTCTATGGCTTGAGCCATTTGTTGCTGTACCTTTCTTGGGGTGAATCCTGGTAGACTTTGAGAGAAGGGACCATTTTCAGATAAAATCCAGATGCTTTCACTTTCTTTTGATAGTTCACATTTAGATAGTGCATCATGCGAATGCTCTTTTTGTGACAGATCTGTCTGAGTCTGATGATTCAAATGAGGCATGATATTATCGGAGGTTTAAGAGACTTGTTCTGTAGCTTGCCAAACCTGATTGGAAAAACTTTTAAAACGTCCCACGGTCAATGAGCCACGAGGGTTCGATTTTCCAGCAACCACAGGTTCTATTTGCTCCCTTGTGGCTTCGAGCATTTCTGTTGGTTGATACTCATCATTAAACAAAACCAGAATAACGCTGTCCCAATGTCCTGCAAGGTTTATCTGGCCTAGTCTTTGTCCTTTTTTTTCATTTCCGAACAATACTCGACCTTTGATTAGGATTTTTTTCTCTCCCTGAACAGCATCAACGCCCGAAACTTTCTCTTCAGGTACAGTTAAGCCCAACAGCCTGACTGCATCGTAGTTGGCTAAATCAGCAGTCACTGGTAAAGTTTGTCCAGTGGTTTTTCGATATTCTCCGGCAAGTCTGCGTGTTTCAAACATTAACTTGTCCAGATCATAGGTAGACATATAACGATCCTTTAATTTTAATCTGAATCAAGTTTATCTGGTCTGGAATAAGTTTCAACTAATGTTTTCAATTTAACCACTGAAAACTTAAATTTTTATATCAATGTGTAGAATTCCATCATTGTCAGGATTGTCTCCAGGAGGAGTTTTATCCATGTTTGCTATAGGTTGACGGGTCCTATCCATATCTCGCCTGAACGTTCTTCGTTTGTCTTGCTTTACCATTTTATACAATTTACGTCTGTTACGATTTTTACGTCTATCAGACTCAACCTTTCCATCCTCAGCAATCGGGCGATATTCTGGAGTCGTTTTAATACCAGTAATACTGCTAGTTTCTTTAGGTTTTCGCATCCCGGATCTAGCAGTTACCACTCCAAAATGGCGATGAGTATCAAGAGGTACAAAATTGATCATGATATTTTCCAGTCGCTTTAAAACGACTATTCCCTTCTAAAATTACGAGTATTGGCCAATTTAATTAGCTTGTATCAACATATATCGGCCAATAATGAATAAATTTTAATCATTTTTCTTATAGCAAAGTATAGCTATTAATACTTTCTTTGTTTTATAAGGCTATACAAATCAATGGGTTTCACCTATAACTCTAGTAGTATAATAATGTAATACCCATACTTCCTGGAAATGTGTATTTCCGTATAGTTTGGGTATAATTCATGATTTTAATGGATCCCAACAATATGACAGACTCAAATGACGAGCCAGAAGAAATAGTGGACGAAAAAACATTGGAAGAAACACTGGACAGCCAAATTTTGCTGCCAAGTACCATTTCTATTTTACCCTTATCAGAAAGACCATTTTTTCCACCTCAAACACTGCCTATTTTAATGAATGAAAAAATCTGGCAGCCCGCTCTTGAAGAAATTTCCAGTACTGAACATAGAATGGCGGGTTTAATGCTTACCAATAGCCCCAATCCTGATCAGGTTAGTGTTGATAAGTTTGAAACTATCGGCTCCTTAGTTAGAGTCCACCATCCGGTTATTGCTTCAGGTAAAATTCAGTTTATCGCAGAAGGTGTACACCGTTTCAGGATAAAGCGCTGGATCTCAAAAAAGATACCTTTCGTGGCTGAAGTGGAATATCCTCAAGAACCAGATTACAAAAATAAAGACCAAATTCGCGCCTATTCCATTGCCATCGTCAACACATTAAAAGAACTTGCGCTTCTTAATCCCTTATACGAAGAAGAACTCAAGTTTTTCCTGAATAGATTTGATTTAGACGAACCTTCCATTTTAGCCGACTTTGCTGCCAGTCTGACCACTGCCAATAAAAGTGCACTACAAAACATCCTGGCAACGGTTGATCTACGTAAGCGACTGAAAACAGTTATGACGTTAGTTAGAAAAGAACTTCAGGTTTCAGAGATCCAGGCTAAAATCCATCACCAGGTTGAAAGTGCTATTAACGAAGGACAACGAAAGTTTTTTCTTAAAGAACAATTAAAAATCATCCAACAAGAATTGGGGCTGGAGAAAGATGACAGAACTTCGGATATTGACCAGTTCACCCTCAGACTAAGTAACAAGACTCTACCTGTAGAAGTTAGAAAGAAAATCCAAAAAGAAATCAACAAATTACAAATACTGGAACTGGGCTCTCCAGAATATGGTGTCACCAGGAATTATCTGGATGTGGTCACTGACTTACCCTGGGGGCTTCTAACAACCGATAGTTTAAATCTGAGTAATGCTAAACGCGTTTTAAGTAGTACCCATGCTGGTTTAGACGATGTTAAACAACGCATTATCGAATTTCTGGCTGTTGGCACCCTCAAGGGTGAAATTACAGGTTCTATTTTATTGCTGGTTGGTCCTCCTGGAGTCGGTAAAACCTCCATTGGAAAAACCATTGCTAAGGCCTTAAAAAGGAAATTCTTCCGCTTTTCTGTAGGCGGGATGAAAGATGAAGCTGAAATTAAAGGACATCGACGAACCTATATCGGTTCTATGCCAGGTAAGATAGTTCAAGCACTTCGGCACTGCGGCAGTGCTAATCCTGTCATCATGCTGGATGAAATAGATAAAGTGGGTGCGTCTTATCAGGGTGATCCTGCATCTGCGTTATTAGAAGTACTTGATCCAGAGCAAAACGCTGATTTTCTGGATAATTATGTTGATTTAAGAGTTGATTTGAGCAAAGTGCTTTTCATCTGCACCGCCAATCAACTGGATACCATCCCCAGCCCTTTGCTTGATCGTATGGAAATTATTCGTTTAGCAGGCTATTTAACAGAAGAGAAGCTCAAAATAGCAGAAAAATACCTTTGGCCGAGGCGCTTACTTCAGGCTGGGATAAAAAATTCACAACTCAAAATTAATCAAACTGCACTAAAATATCTTATAGAGGGTTATGCCAGAGGTGCCGGGGTTCGCTCCCTTGATAAACAGCTGGGTAGAATAGTTCGAAAAAGTGTGGTTGAGATACTCTCACAAAAAAAGCCCTCTCCTATCTCAATTAATAAAATTAAGGTGCAAACTTTTCTAGGCCATCCCTATTTCCATGACAGCAAACCCAATAAAGCCATTGGTGTTGTTACCGGTTTGGCCTGGACATCGATGGGTGGAAGTACACTGGATATTGAAGCTGCGATCATTCATCAGCATAATCGGGGGCTCAAACTGACTGGGAATCTGGGTGATGTCATGAAAGAATCCGCTGAAATTGCTTATTCCTACATTTCAGGACATGCGAAAGAGCTGGGTGTTGAAAAACAAATAGATAATGCCTTTATTCATATCCATGTTCCAGAAGGCGCCACCCCAAAAGATGGGCCATCAGCCGGGATCACCATAGCCTCAGCCATTCTCTCATTGGCACTTGGCAAAAAAATAAAACGCCCCCTTGCTATGACAGGTGAACTCACTTTGACAGGACAGGTATTCGATGTTGGAGGAATTCAGGAAAAGGTTATTGCAGCCAAAAGAGCAAAAATATTTGAACTCATACTTCCTCAAGGCGTTATAGAACAATTTAAACAACTACCCAAACACATTCAAAAAGATATGAAGATCCATTATGTTAGCACTTTTAACCAAGTGGCGGAGTTAGCATTTGGAATGAGAAAATAGTTAGAGTTGCGAGTTGCGAGTTGCGAGTTGCGAGTTGCGAGTTGCGAGAAAAATAAGCTCATAACTCGCTCCTCGCAGCTATAAATTGGCGAGACAGGGAGCTTAAACGAAGCTTTAACTGGTTGATTAACATGAGAATGTTACTTTAGACTTAACGCGGGTGTTACTTCTAGTGTTACCATAGCTCAAAGTCACTTTTTTTGATATATACCCGTGATACCTGGAAATGCGGGATTTCAGAGTTTCAGTGGGAATCCAGGTCAAGGCGTCGCTCGTAGAGAATGACTGGTCATTTTCAAGAGCGACAACGAAGGACTGGTTTTCCACTGAAGCTCCCGAAGGGCAAGCCAATAAGCGCCCATCTT
>JBFFIY010000214.1:0-7453 GCA_041556195.1 Enterobacterales bacterium | reverse complement strand
TTACCCCTAAAATGAGCCATCTCATCGTTCAAAAATGGTCAAATAATCGAGTATACTCACATTTTTTGCCTCGATCTGACTCATTTTAGAGGCAACCTGAACAGTTACGGGTACATGTAACAACTCGCTGAGTAGTTACGTTATTTTTTACCCGCGACCAGCTATTCATTAATGGATTCAAGATCATGCTCGATCAACATGATCGTTTAATCCTACAAATAAAGATGACTTGTGAATGCACCTCATTTTTGGCAAAATCACACGAAAATGCTGTCAAGCTTTTTTTGTCTTTTTTGGTCTTTTTTTCTACAATTACGCTGAGTAGTTACACATTTTATTCATTTTTAATAGGGCTTTGTTTAACCTGAAAATCAAAACTCCAACATCAACAACTCACCCAAATCAGGTTTCCAGGAATACTGTTGCATTTTTACACGATTGTTTATAACCAATACGCCTTCATCCAACAGCAACTGTTTTTGACGAATTGCCTCATTTGAACCTACAGAAAAAGCCAGCCGGCCATTAGAACGAAGAATTCGATACCAAGGAATTTCTATAGATTCAGGGGTATGCCTTAGCACGGTGCCAACAAGTCGAGCACGACCAGGCAAACCAGCCAGATCGGCTATTTGGCCATAACTGGCCACTTTACCTTTAGGCACTCTACCTACCGTTTTCCAGATCTGATGGGATTTTTTCTTATCAATATTCATGTGTTCATAATCATAGGCTGTACGAGGAGTACTTTCCAGATCAGATATTATATTTGTATTTAATAACAGGATCCGTTATACCAATTATATGATATCTATCTACAATAGGAATGTATGTCCAAAGTTTCGAATAATCAGTTATCACAGGTAATCTTACTTCACGGTTTGGGCCGAAGTCCCAGAAGCATGAATAAACTGGCTAAAAAACTACAACAACAAGGCTATAGAGTCTTAAATCCCGGTTATAATAGCCTGTTGGATAATTACCAGGAGATCCTGAACTCAGTCCATAATCAAATTGCTCAATGGATCTCTATCGATAATCCTATCCATTTTGTTGGACATTCATTTGGAGGTATTCTGATCCGTGCCCTGCTAGCTAAGGATCCGCAGTGGAATAATGGCCGCTGTGTTATGCTCGGTTCTCCGAATAAGGGCACTCAAACTGCCTCTTTTATGTTAACCCACTGGTGGTTTAAATATTTCGTTCCCAAAGTAACGTCTGATCTAATGCCGGGTTCTGCTTTTTTAGAGTCTTTACCTGAGCCAGAAATTGAAACTGGTATAATTGCGGGTAACATAAATTTCAGTATCGTTATTCCTGTGAGCTGGTACTACAAACAAGCAACAGATAATGCATCAGGGGATGGAGTAGTAGAGCTGGTAAACACCCAATGCAGCAACATGACAGATTTTATTGTAATGCCTTTACATCATTCTTTTATGACCTGGGATAATGAGCTTTTAACGCAGGTCCTCCATTTTCTGGAAAATGGCCATTTTACTGATAAATACCAACCTGTGACTAAAAAAACAGTCGAAGAAATTGACAAGTAGTGGAGCCAATAAAAATGGGGAAATCAGACATTCAAAATCAAACGATAGAAGGCACCTGTTACTGTGGCCAGGTGCAGTATCAGGTTCAACTACCCGTAAAATGGTGCGCTCATTGTCATTGTACTCAATGTCGACATATCCAGGGTACACCAGTGGTTACCTGGTTTGGCGTTGACAAAAGTAATTTTATCTATTTGCTGGGTGAGAAAGAAGTCAACTGGTTTGATTCATCAGACTATGCTAGAAGAGGTCGCTGTAAACATTGCGGAACACCTTTGTTTTTTCTCGGAGAAAAATGGCAAGATGAGATACACATTACCCTGGAATCAACTCAGCAAAATATCCAGATATTACCTAAGGCTCATGTTTTTTATGATCGTCACGTCGATTATTTACAGTTCAATGACAACCTGGAAAAATATGGTGGAGTAGATGGATTTAGAAAACTCAAAACTGACTAACCTGATCTCTGTTTAAGAGATTTTCACCAGAGCCTGTCCCGTGAGCGTAGCGAGTGTTTTGGGCACGAAGCACAGGGTCTGCCCCGCGAGTGTAACAAGTGCTTTGGGTACGAAGGAAAAGAAAAAATATTGGCAATTATTGAAAAAAGGGGCCATTTTAATCTGTTTGATTCAACTTTTTTTTCAGTCTCTTATAAAACTTCGTGTGCTTCGTGGTAAATATTTTTTTCTCTTTTCCAGAACTGAAGTTAACTGACAGTGAGATGGAACAGTTTTAGTTTTTCACCAATTCAGAATAAACCTTTTCCAACATGCGTGCTAATTGATTGATATCAAATAATTCTGAAGTTTCCTTCTGCTCTATTAATCGCTGTTGAAATTCATGTAAGTATTCAGAATTATTGGCTAATTTAACAGCTTGATGAATATATTGTTCTGAAGCCTCAGTAATTAACTGCTGCATTCCTAAATGATGATTCATACTTGCCGTCATTCGACTTAACATTGTTTGCCCTTTGAGACTGAGAACAGGCACTCCGGCAAACAAAGTACTTAGTGCAGTGGCTCCAGCATTATAACTGAAGGCATCTAAAAACAAATCGGCCAAAGGTATCCTTGCCTGATGCTTTTCCATATCCACGGCTTTTGCAAAAATTATTCTATTTGCTTCAATCCCCCTTTCCTTAAATTCATGGGTTAAATTATTTTGAGTTATATTTTGATTACCTGCATATAACCAGAGACAGGATTGTGAAACCTGTTTCAGAATTTCACACCAACAATCTAATAATGCTGGTGTGAGTTTATAAGGATTATTAAAACTACAAAAAATAAATCCTGTTGCTGGTAGTCCCTGTTCTTCTCTGGAGCTTAAATTTTCTTTACCGGACAGTACAGAGTTAGAAGATTGAGAGTTAGAAAATTGAGAGCCGGGAAGTTCCGAACCAGACATAAAACATCCCGGTAACCGTAAGATTTTCTCAACATAGTTCTTGTCTTCATCTAAAGGTAGAACTTGTGGATCCGCAATTATATAATCAATAAAATCAGCCCCCATGGTATTAAGATAACCAAGGTAGCTTATTTGTATAGGGGCAGATCTTAACGCCAAAATCTCCGTTCGGCTGTGTTTTGTATATCCGCCTAAATCCACCAGGATATCTAAATGATCATTTTGTATTATTGATGCTGCTTCACGAAAATTTAATGTTTCTAATTCTCGATAGGTTCCCACTTCATTTTTTATTGTTTTTTGAATAACATCATCTGTTTTTCTAAGGCTATAACAAAATATATCAAACCTGTGTTTATCATGCTGGCCAAACAGCTTATAAAGTAAACTTCCAACTGCATGCAAGCAAAAATCAGCAGACAAATAACCCACCCTTATTTCACCTTCCCGATTCTTATTAGAGGATAGATTCTGCAGAGGCTTTCCAGCACGTTGTTTTATTATTTCAGCATGTTTTTTAGCCACCAGATAATGTATTTCAGGATCCATTCCTAAAATATTTAAATTAAAAGGAGCAATCTGTTGCTCATCTGGATTTTTACACCATAAGAACAACTGTTGTTCTAGTTCAGCCTGATGCTGGTTCAAATTACTCCAATCACAAATAAGTCTTTTTAAGAAAAAATGGCGATTCCTGGCATCAAGGTGTCCTGGATTTAGCTGCAATGTTTTCTCAAAGCATTTCATGGCCTCTTCAAATTGTCCCATCGCTTGTAACAACACAGCAAGGTTGTAATGGATCCAACTGAAACCAGGATCTAATTCACGAGCTTTCAGGTAATGTTTGAGACTTTCCTCATTAAGCTTGTTTTTTTGTAGAGCAATGGCAAGATCATGATGAACGTTGGCATTTTTTTGTTGTGAAGGTAATACCGTTTTCAAACAGGCTATCTCAGATTGAAAGTCACCATAGGCACGAAAGGATTTAGCTGCTGCAAGTAAATGTTTTGGGTGTTCTGGCTCAAGTTCACCTGCTCTAACATATGCTTTAGCGGCCTGTTCCGACTGCCCTAAGTTGTCCAATGCAGCACCAAGCACATCATAGTATTGAGCAATATCCGGCGCTATCTGTATTGACTTTTGGATCAGTGGTAATGCTTGCTCACTACGCCTGGTTTGTACCAACAAATATCCATAAAAATTTAAAACGGCTGAATGTTCTGGATGAGTTTTAAGAAGTTCTTTATACAATTTTTCAGCTTGTTGCAAATCACCTTGTTGATGTAGCTCCAACACTTTATTCAATAGCATTTAGACTCCTGCTGCCTGAATTTTCTCTAGGATAACTGGATTAACAGTTCTATCTCTTCTTGTTCTTCTAACAGCTTTTTAATTTCTTCAGGCGCTTTAAAATCCGTTAACTTTAATCCTGGTTTATTTCTAATTAATTTTCGAACTATCTGGACGATTTTTGAATTCTGATTATTTTCTGATAGATGTTTCATATAATCGCCCGCTACTTTCAAAGTCTCTTCAAATGCAAACGTTAGTTCAGAAAGAGCAAATAATTTTCTCCAAAGCATTTCCTGTTGAGGATTTTCTTTAAGCGTTTTCTCCAATAACTCTTTGGCTGAATGATAATGCCCCTCCACAATTAACAACTCTGACTCTACCAATACCGGGTGAACATTCCTCTTGTTATCTTTTATGCTTTCCATCTGTTCCCCGGATAAATCAATACCTAGCTCATAATGATATTGATAAGCCACATAACCCAAAAGGTGAAACATTACCATGCCGAAAAACACATGGAGTAAAATAACAAATCGCACAAATAAACCTGAGTTCCATACATATTCGGGTACATCCGTTAGAATATCTGGACCTGAAATTAACATCATCAAAAAACCCCACAGAAACATGTAGGGCCAGCCGATTGATTGTATGATTGAAATAATACGTCTGAAATCAAGTGCAGAACGGACTTCTTTTTCCATTACCAACAACATGAGTACTGCAGGAAATGCTAAAGCACCGAATAAAAGGAATAGTCCCGCAAGTGCAGCTCCAAAAAAGGAAGAAACTAAACCAAAGATAATAGCAAATATCCATATGGTCATAATTGCTTTGATAAAAAGCGAAAATCCTCCATCTTTCCAGATAGAGGCAATATTTGGTGGCTCATCTTTTCCTTCAGATGCTTCAATAGTAATGGCTGATAAATAGGCCACAATAAAACTTGGAAAAAGCACCCAGGTTAGTAGCTTAAAAATAAAACCAAATCCTGTCACCTTACTTTCTTCATCTATACCGGGCAATAAAAAGCTAAGGATAAACACTAATCCTAAAAATATTAAATTTCCCTTTTTAAATGGAAAGTTAAAAAAACGATCGAAACACTGCCAGAATGGTTTGATATATTCGATAATACCAAGCGGCTCCATTTCTGCCCGACAACTAACACACCTGGGGTTACCTCTATCAGGCCATTCGGGCACGCAATCAGGGCAGACAGTATTTGAACACTGGCTACACATTAATACTGGAACCCGAGTGGGGTGATAACGGCAGTGTAATTCCATTAAACGTTAGCCTTTGAGTTAGCATTAGTCCTGGCCATATTTTCTAATGCAGCTCCTGTCAAACGATTGATTATCCAACCATTCATAGGTTCGGCTGCAACAGATTGATAAAAATCAATAGCTGGTTTATTCCAATCAAGTACCGACCATTCCATTCTGCCACAATTTCTGTCCAAAGCTATTTGAGCCAATTGGCTTAATAAAGCAAGGCCATAACCTTTACCTCTGTGTTCAGGAAAAACGAAGAGATCTTCCAGATAGAGGCCGCGTTTACCAAGAAAAGTAGAATAGTTATGAAAAAAAAGCGCAAATCCTACCGCTTTTCCCTTTTCTTCAGCTAGCAAAACCTCTGCTTGCGGAATTTCACCAAAAAGTGAGACTAGTAAATCTTCCTCAGTTGCTACCATTTCATCAGATAGCTTTTCATAATCCGCTAAAGCTTGTATAAAAGCTCTGATAACCGGAACGTCATCAGCGGTAGAAAATCTAATTTGCATAGATGTAGCCTTCTCTTGATTATTAGATCGATAGATATAATGTTACTACAATAAAGGGTTAAAATCATGTCATCAACCCTTGACCATTTACCCATTTGGGAGGGAAAATAGTTTTAATCTAAACTTTCAGGTAAAGATCATGAAACTATTCGCTGTTATTTTCACCGCATTTTTATTCACTGCTTCATTCGATGCTTTTACAAAGCCTATAAAATCACTAGTATTTAACGATTATGGGCCTGTGTACAAAATAGCCGAACGCTCAGTGAAATTACCTGAAAATTTCATATATAAAGCTGTATTTGATGTAAAAACTTCAGGACAATCACCTACGGACTTAAGTAGAAGGCTTGAAAGTGTCGCCAGATTTATGAATATGCATGCACTCAATGGTGTAGCTGTTAAAAATATGGCTCTTGCTGTAGTTGTTCATGGTAAAGCAACTAAAGATCTACTCAGTCAGAGTGCTTACCAAAAGAAATATGGTTATGATAATCCCAATATGGATTTAATCGAACAACTTCGCTCTAAGGGTGTTAAATTCTATCTTTGCGGACAATCTATGATGTTTTCAGGCTATCAAAAAGCAGATTTAGAGCATTCTGAGGATCTGGCCCTTTCAGCAATGACCATGCTGGTAGTACTGCAACAACAGGATTATCAGTTATTGCCATAAAACTACTTTAATGGCCTGAACTCAGGATAAGATAAAAACTCAAAATATTCACCACGAAGAGCACGAAGAACACGAAGAAAGATAGAAAAGGTAAAATAAGCGTAAATTGATTATGAAGTGGTGCTTTTAATCTGAACAATTCCTGTTTTTTTGAAATTATTAAAACTTTCGCTCCCAAAGCACTTCGTGGGGCAGGCTCTGTATTTCGTGGTGGAAATATTCTTATCCCGTATATGGAATTTAATAGTTAAGTACTCAGTACTTTTTTATAAAACTATTTTCTTCTATAAATCCAATAGCGATACCCCAATAAAACACTCAGTATGAGAGCATAAAGTACAGGTTCATTCAGATCTGACTTCACTTGCCACCAAAAGTGAACCACGCCTGCTAGTGCAATAAAATAAATAAAACGATGTAATTTTTGCCATTTTTTTCCTAAGCGTTTCATCATGCTATTTGTTGAAGTAACAGCCAAAGGTATTAACATCACCCAGGCAATAAAACCTACCGTGATATAGGGACGTTCGACAATATCTTCAATAACATTCGCTATATCCATTTCCAAATACAGTAAGTAATAGGCAAGAAGATGGAGACATGCATAAAAAAAGGTGAATAATCCGGTCATTCTTCTAAATTTTATTAATTGAGGCCATTTAAGCCATCGTCTTAATGGCGTAATGGTTAAAGTTATCAATAACAGATTTAATGTCCACTCCCCCATTTTGT
>JBFFIY010000213.1:0-7499 GCA_041556195.1 Enterobacterales bacterium | reverse complement strand
TTTCGAGTTTCGAGTTTCGAGTTTCGAGTTTCGAGTTTCGAGTTTCGAGTTTCGAGTTTCGAGTTTCGAGTTTCGAGTTTCGAGTTTCGAGAGAATTATATAAGGCCAGTTCGAGTAAACAAGGTTTTATAGTATCTTATAGCAGTTCAGACTCGATCTGAATCTGAATCAGGATCTGTGCAACTAACCTCAACTTCCGAGTTGAGGTGAACGAATGTATCAGCGAACTCTAAATTTCACCAATGACAGCGGCATAAGCCTCTGTGGTTGTCACCTTACTGGAAGGTTTCAGATCTGCAGTTAATATTCCTTTTTCAATCACTGCAGCAACTGCTTTCTCAACTACATCAGCTTCTTCAGATAATTTCAACCAGCGTAACATCATCGCAACACTCAATATAGACGCATAAGGATTAGCAATACCCTGTCCTGCAATATCAGGAGCTGATCCATGGATCGGTTCAAATAAACCATATTGACTACCCACCGATGACGATGCAAGTAGTCCCATTGAACCGGCCAGAACACTGGCTTCATCGGATAAAATATCACCAAACATATTTTCAGTTAATATCACATCAAACTCTGAAGGTGACTGAATTAATTTCATCGCACATGAATCCACTAATTGATGGTTCAATTTGACCTGAGGATACTCTTGCTGTCCAATTCGGCTTACCACTTCCCGCCAAAGTTTCGAAGTTTCTAATACGTTAGCTTTATCAACGGAAGTTAATTTTTTACCACGTTGCATGGCTAAATCGAAAGCCACTATTGCGATCCTTTCAACCTCTTTGACAGAGTACCTACATTCATCAATTGCATAATCATCAAAACGTTTTTTATCACCAAAATAAATGCCACCGGTTAATTCACGCACAATAATAAAGTCCGTTCCCGCCAGGATTTCAGGTTTTAATGGTGAGGATGATTGCAATTGGGGAAACATGGTTAAAGGTCTTATATTGGCATACACACCAAGTTCAGAGCGTAGTTTCAACAACCCTTGCTCCGGGCGAACCTCAGATTGGTCCCATTTAGGCCCACCGATAGCAGCCAGAAAAACAGCATCGGCACTTTTACAGGCAGTCAGGGTTTCATCAGGAAGCGGAACACCATGTTGGTCGATCGCAGCACCACCAATTAGATGCTGCTGAATGTCAAACTGATGATCAAATTGTTTGGCAATACAATTTAAAACAGCAACAACTGCAGGCGTGACTTCTGGTCCGATACCATCTCCCGCTAAACAGGCTATATTATACTTCATGCGCATTTTTCATTATTAGTTTGCTCGTTTTTATGTTTTTCAAATGCTTCAATTTCAGGTAAATGGTTAATTAAAAAATCAAGTTGCTCAAAGCCATTTAGCAAACAGTATCGAGCAAATGGTTCAACCTCAAAATGAAAACTTTGATTTTCACAAATAATTTCCTGATTAGCTAAATCAATTTCTATTGGTTTATCGTTATTAGATAGTAAAAACTGGTGTTGTTCATTAGAAACCTGGATCGGTAACAAACCGTTCTTAATCGAATTATTGGAAAATATATCAGCGATAGATGAACTGATCACGACTTCAATACCAAAATCTAATAGCGCCCAGGGCGCATGCTCCCTTGAAGATCCACAACCAAAATTATCTCCGGCAACAAGTACTTTGCAAGTTTTGTTCGTTTTTCGATTCAAGGCAAATTCAGGATCGGGTTCACCATTTGATAAGTAACGCCAATCAGAAAACAGGTGTTTTCCCAAACCCTTTTTATCCGTAATTTTTAAATGATCGGAGCCAATAATTTGGTCTGTATCAATATTTTTTGTATCAATAACCACGATGTTAGTTTTAAGTGTTTCATATTTTTTCATATCTAAATTAACCTCAACTCGGGATAAGACAGGTCATCAAATTAAATTAAATCGATAAACTTCAATAAATTACATATTTTTGCATTTTGTACATGTTGATTAATAGGCTCAATATTGGGATTTTTGTGCCTGGCAAGGCAAGTTCACGAACAAATAGCTGGCTATTTTGAGTGAACTTAACGCAGAAAGGCGCGAAAATCACTGTATTGAGAGGCCTGGCTTATCCCGAATTGAGGTTAAATACTCTCTGGGATCAACAATGACACCACTTACCGCCGCAGCTGCAGCCGTTACAGGACTCGCCAACAAAGTACGTCCTCCTTTGCCTTGCCGTCCTTCAAAATTACGATTACTGGTGCTCACGCAGATCTGTTTTTCCTGAATAATATCTCCGTTCATTCCAAGACACATTGAACATCCAGGCTCACGCCATTCCACACCCGCATCAATAAATATTTTCGCAATACCTTCTTCTTCCGCCTGTTGTTTAATTTCATGGGAACCAGGTACCACTAAGGCTCTAACGTTTCCAGCTACTTTTCGACCTGAAAATATACTCGCTGCATCGCGTAAATCACTTATTCGTGAATTAGTACAACTACCAATAAAAACCACATCAACAGGCTTACCCACCAGATTTTCATTTTCTTCAAAGCCCATATATGTTAACGCTTGAGTTTCATTTCTGGCTGGAATTTTCTGGCCAATTGGGATCCCCATTTGTGGATTAGTGCCATAAGTAATCATCGGTGTGATTTGGCTGGCATCAATGGATATATGTTTGTCAAAAGTTGCTCCCTGATCGGTATATAGTTGTTTCCATTGGCTCACCGCCTTGTTCCAATTTTCACCTTCAGGAGCATATTCTCTGCCTTTAATATATTCAAACGTTGTTTCATCTGGTGCAATCATTCCCGCTCTTGCGCCAGCTTCAATCGACATATTACAAATGGTCATTCGTTGATCCATAGAAAAGGCATTAATGGCGGAACCAAAATATTCAATCACATGACCCGTCGCACCACCAATGCCAATTTGTTTTATAATCGCCAAAATGACATCTTTTGCCGATACTCCTCGTTTAAGTTCACCATTAATTTCAATACCAAACGTTTTGGGCTTCCTTTGTGGAATACACTGAGTGGCAAAAGTATAACCAACTTCACTGGTGCCAATACCAAACGCCAAAGCACCGAATGCACCATGGGTACTGGTATGACTGTCGCCACACACGATCGTTTTTCCAGGTTGAGTGATGCCTCGCTCAGGCCCTATTACATGAACAATACCCTGTTTTTTATCACCTAAGGCAAAAACTGGTACCGCAAATTCCCGGCAATTTCTTTTCAATTGCTCGACTTGATGTTTTTCCTCCTCACCATAAAATACAAATTCACCATCGCTGTTCGCCTTAGTGGTAGGTGTTGAATGATCTGTCGTAGCAAAGGTTCGATCCGGCCTTCTTAGTTTTAAACCTTTGTCCCTGAGGACCTGGAATGCCTGAGGTGAGGTCACCTCATGTATAAAATGCGTATCAATATATAAAATAGCTGGCGTGTCTTCTGTTTCTTTGACAACCAAATGCTGCTGCCAGATTTTATCGAATAATGTATTTACCATCTCGCGTTACTCATAAAAACCTCTCGTTCGAATTCTAATGGGTTAACATTATCGTTTTGCGGTATCACCTGTTGACTGTTTTCGATTGTTTGCACAGTGTTTTGCTTAATACAATCATAAATATCCTGATCGTTAACTCTTTTATTCTCATCCGCTATTTTCTTAACTTTTTTAGATAGAGAAGCTATTTCAACACTACTCATTTCTATATGATGTTGCTCCAACCATTGTTTAATAGCATGATGACCACTGTGCTTGCCAATTATCAGTTGATTACCTTCGAAACCAACATCTTCCGCATTCATTATTTCATAAGTCTGTCGATGTTTGATCACACCATGCTGATGAATACCAGCTTCATGAGCGAACGCATTTTGACCTACAATAGCCTTATTTGGCTGAACCCCCATACCAGTAATTTCGCTTACCATGCGGCTGGTTTTGACCAATTCTCTAGTGTTAATAGTACAATAATGATTAAACTGATCATGCCTGGTTTTTAAACCCATCACTACTTCTTCCAAAGCACAATTACCTGATCTTTCTCCAATACCATTAACGGTACATTCAATTTGCCCTGCGCCCTGCTGTATTGCCGCCAAACTATTTGCTGTAGCCAAACCTAAATCATTATGACAATGGACACTAATGGTCACTTTTTCTATGCCAGTCACCTCTTTTTTGATAGTTTTGACCAATTCAGCATATTCATTCGGTGTGCTATAACCCACCGTGTCTGGAATATTGATAGTAGTTGCTCCAGCGGCAATTGCTTTAGCGTACACCTCAATTAAAAATTTTGTATCACTTCGAGTTGCATCTTCAGCCGAAAATTCAACATCATCTGTATAACGTTTGGCAGCTTTAACACTGGTTTCAATACTTGCAATAACTTGCTCTTTGCTCATATCCAATTTATGTTTCATATGAATTTCACTGGTTGCAATAAATACGTGAATGCGTTTTGATTCAGCATTATGTAAAGCATTACCAGCCGCAATGATATCCTGCGGAAAACAACGAGCCAGAGCACAAATAGTCACATCCTTAACATGGGTGGCGATCTGATTAACAGCCTCAAAATCGCCATCAGTAGCAACAGGAAATCCCGCTTCTATGACGTCAACGCCTAACTTTTTTAATTGTTTAGCCAGCTTGACCTTTTCTTCAACGGTCATGCTAGCACCGGGTGATTGTTCACCATCACGCAAACTGGTATCAAATATAATGATTCGGTTAGAATTGTTTTTTGAAGTATTTTTCATTGTTTTGTCCTAAATATAATGTTTTCGGGTTAAGTTTCTAATTTGTTAAATATTTGTTCTATCGGTAAACAGGCATAAAAAAACCCGCCAGTTGGCGGGTTTTAAGTATTTGGTAAAAATTTAATTAACCACACCTACCCCGCCAAAGAGATTGGAGGAGAATGAGGAGGTTGTTTGTGTGATTATTATTTATATTCATAGTCTTTATCATCTATATTATTTCGTTTTTGATTTATTCAATTTAGAGACATAAAAAAAGCCCCGAAGCATTTAATGTTTCGGGGCTTTGTATTCTTTTGCTATTTATCTGCGTGCAAAATCACCCCATCGATATTCCGAGGAGGAGAATTAAAGTATTTGCATGCGGTGTTTTGTTCATAAATTCAGTCTAGTTTGTTTTTCAGGGCAGGTCAACCTTATATAACTTTTTGTAATTAGCACTTGATCTGCCCTACTTCATAGCAACCTATTGGAGGGTCGCCATAAGACAGAGGCAATGGCAACAAAAGATAAGATTCATTGCAGTTTAGTGCTTTGCAGGAGAGCCTGTTCTTATTTTACCACCCTAACTCAATCCATTTAGTTTTATCAAGACAAGAAATGAACAACAACTATTTCAGTAGGAAACAATATTATACAATCCCGGCAAGATATCATCCCAGTTTAAAGCCCCCTATCAACTTATGGTGTTCCACCATCAATATTTTGGCATCGGGTAAACCATCTGGTTCGATAGTTTTTTCGACAGTTTATAACTCATAATACTTAAGAAGGTCAATCAGGGTAATATCAGCCACAATGTGGCCATCACTGTCTGCCACCGCTAATTCTTTTGCGCCGGTTTTAGCCATGAGTTTAAGAATGTCATCTACTGCATCTTCCGGCGAAGCACTAATATTTCCGCTACTCATGAGATGGGAGGCTTTTTCTACGGATATGTTTCGTAAAATATCGCGAGGATGAATCTTTTCTTTATAATGAAAAGGATAGAGGTGTCGCATCAATGATCCCATCGTAATAACACCAAGTAGTTTTTTTTGCTCATCTATAACGTAGACGAGTCGAGTATGAGGAAAACTGGCAGCCACTTTTATAACCTGGTTAATATCGCTGCTCTCCCAAACACAAGGAAAGCCGCGATCCCCGATGTTCTCCATTATTTCCTTTATTTTCATCAGTTCACCTATTAGGATTGTTCTCGCCTACCCTTGTAATTGCCCATTTAACTAACGGCGGCGAAATAATTTCATTCAGGATAATCGACAGTAGCATTGCACTGAGTAATACATCAAAAACTTCTGCAGAGAATATCGGTTTGGCTAGAAATATGAGCCCCAGAGAAAGACCAGCTTGAGGTAACAGTGTTATACCAAGGTTTTTATACATTTGTGGAGAAGCTTTAGAAATTTTTCCGCCAAGAAAAGTACCGCCAAGTTTGCCAATAAATCGCCCCAGCAGAAGGACGATACCGAGGACCGATGATGTAGCAAACAGATTGGTATCAAAATGAGCCGCA
Source organism: Enterobacterales bacterium (assembly GCA_041556195.1). Classification (GTDB taxonomy): domain Bacteria; phylum Pseudomonadota; class Gammaproteobacteria; order Enterobacterales; genus 21-14-all-40-8. Next base: position 1,232 of record JBFFIY010000213.1, on the reverse strand, counting down.
GCAAGTGTGAAGAACAGACAGTAAATAGCTTCCTCAATAATATCCAGTTGATGAAATAAATCATCCGCCTGCTTTATCCTGTTAATAATAACAAACCCCATGACCATATTGGCAAGGAGTGGGGGAAAACCCAAATTGCCAGATAAACCGCTGACCAGAAAGATTGCCCCTATGGAGAGCATAAAGTTTGTCTCGGGACGCATTGCTGGGTTAAGACAACAGCTTAAAACGAGTCCCCCAATAAGACCAAGCGACAGGGCTCCAGCAATGGTAATGACACCATCCAAAATAGCAGAGTTATCTATACTGCCTAATAGCAATGCGCTGGCAATTGTAATAACACCTGAGAATATTATGATGCTCAATGCATCATCTAATGCGACGATGCCAAGTAAGGTTGTGGTCAGCGGGCCTTTGGCCCGAAGCTCATGGATCACTGCCATTGTTGCAGCCGGGGCAGTTGCTACTGAAATACCACCAAGAATAAGAATAACTGAGATGAGTGTGTTCTCATTTTCATTTATGATAGGTGGTAGAAAATCGACTACAGCATAAACGGCAGTGCAGGTACAAACAAAACCACCAACTCCCTGAGCCAGATTTATCCACAGAATTTCTTTTCCAAGTACCCTTATTCTGGAAACCAGTAGGCTTCCACCAATGGAATAGGCGATGAAAGCAAGAGCAATTTCGGAAGTAAAACTAAAAAGTAAATCGATTTGTTGAAAAGAAATAACACCGCTGATTGAAGGAGAAAAACACAGTCCGGAAAAAACATAACCGCTAATACGAGGCAGGCGAAAAGAATTTGCAGCTCTACCAGCGAAATACCCTGCAAAAAGAATGAGGCCGAGAATGAAGAGAGGTTGGAAGATGGAATGCACCATGGATAAATATCGTGTATTTTAGGCCCTGGTATGATAGAAACAGCTATTTATTGAGCTAAATGGATTTTACAAATACTGTAGTACATTTCCTGGCTAATAACAGATTTTGCTGTTTACCCGCAACAACGATTTATAGACGAACTCTTCCATTATGCATTATTGCTTCTAATAAAAGATAGAATATTCATGCGAACCATATAACAAAAAAGCTTTATCTCAAAGTAACTATTCAGCTTACCCCTAAAATGAGCCATCTCATCGTTCAAAAATGGTCAAATAATCGAGTATACTCACATTTTTTGCCTCGATCTGACTCATTTTAGAGGCAACCTGAACAGTTACGGG
>JBFFIY010000212.1:0-7505 GCA_041556195.1 Enterobacterales bacterium | reverse complement strand
TCTTTTTATTCTGGAATCACTTACTTCTTTCGGGCTCATTTCATATTGGACAAGGCTATTACTTGTCAATTTGTTAATTCCATGGTTTATGGGATTAAAGAGGTCTATATTATTCAATATGACCACATGTAATAAAGTAGCAAGGTGACAAAATGTCTTCGCCTTTAAAAATTTTATTCACAAGCACTTCATATCCTGCTAACAATGAGGATTGGAGGGGTGTGTTCATGTCCCATTTGGTACATGCCTTGGCAATTCAACCGAATGTAATGCTTAAAGTCTGGGCTCCTTCTGGTGAAATACCAGATAATGTCGAATATCTGTGTACATTAGAAGAACGCAAGTGGTTGGATAACCTAATGCAACAGGGCGGCATCGCACACCTACTGCGCCAACGAAGTTGGCTATCACTGACTTCGCCTTTTAAACTATTGACCTTATTGTATCGCTTATATCAACGTGCTTTGCAGCAGGTAGAAGTAATACATGTAAATTGGCTACAAAATGCAATACCATTAGGTAAAGGCAAAAAACCATTGTTAATTACTGTATTAGGCAGCGATTTTAAATTACTCAAATTACCTGGAATGACTCCATTGTTACGACGTGTACTACGCCACCGATCCAGTATAATTGCTCCTAATGCTGAATGGATGGTGGATTCACTCAAACAAAAGTTTGGTGATGTTGCTGAAATACGACCTATAGTTTTTGGAATTGCTGAAGACTGGTATAAATTAAAACGTGACTGGCAAACACCAAAGAAAAAATGGATAGTTGTATTACGTTTAACCAAACTCAAAATAGGTGATCTATTTAACTGGGGAGAACCCTTATTCAATAAAACTGAACATGAACTGCATTTATTCGGTCCGATGCAGGAACAATTAAAGATTCCTGATTGGGTAATTTATCATGGTTCAACCCATCCAAAAGCACTTCAGGAAACATGGTTTCCCCAAGCCACAGGCTTAATCTCCCTAAGCCAACATGATGAAGGAAGACCACAGGTGATGCTAGAAGCTATGGCAGCAGGCTTGCCAATTATTGCTTCAACTATTCCTGCCCACAAAAATCTATTACTACATCAACAAACCGGTTTGTTATGTCAAACCAAAGAAAATTTTTATGAGTCCTTTAAACAGTTGAGTAAACCAGAATATAACGAGAAAATTAGCCTGCAGGCACGAAGCTGGGTTAAACAAACAGTAGGCACCTGGGATGATTGTGCACAGCGTTATATAAAGGCTTATTATGATTTAGTGGAACGAAGCTCATGAGGGAACCAAAGGGAATTTTAGTTATTGGCGGCAGCGGCTTTGTTGGACAAAGTTTATTACCACATTTACCAGCGCCAGTGTACGTGATTTCCCGTCGGATTTTGACAAATCTTCCTGAGGGTGTGCAAGCCTTTCAAACAAGCCTGGATGATCTTGAAACTTTAAAAAAAATCTTACCCAAGTGTCGCTGGCTAATACATTTAGCTAGTGATTCAACTCCAGGTGTATCGGCTGGAAAACCCGTATTTGAAGCAGAGCATAACTTGGCACCTAATTTAAAGCTATTTCAGTTGCTACAAAATTACCCTAAGGTGAATTTGCTATATCTTTCTACTGGTGGAGCCATATATGGCAATCCAGACAATAGTACAAACAAACCAAAGAAAGAAAATATGCAGTTGCATCCGCTATCATATTATGCTGCTGGAAAAATAGCTCTTGAAGCCTTTATCGCAGCTTTGGTACAACAAAGTCCACGTCATGCTGTAATTTTGCGCCCATCCAATTTTTATGGACCAGGTCAACCTTATCGTGCTGGTTTTGGTGTTATTCCCACCATTTTAGAATTCCAGAGCACTGGAAAACCTCTACAGGTCTGGGGAGATGGAACAAATATAAGGGATTATTTATTTATCGAAGATTTCGTGACATTATGCGTAATGTTATTAAAAAAATCTAACCACGAACCCGGAACCCAGATATATAATGCAGGAGCAGGTTGTGGTTACAGTTTGAATCAGTTATGTGAATTATTGGAGAAAATAACAAAACAACCTGTTTTACGAGAATACCATCCAGCCCGTACAGTTGATGTAAAACATATTGTACTGGACACCTCTCACATTAAATCCGATTATGGCTGGCAAGCACAAACCTCTTTACCTGATGGTTTGAAAAAAACCTGGCTGTGGTATAAAAACTTTAAAGTCAACAAAAAAGAATGATTGCAATGAATGTAATCATTCTTAAAAATGGATATGATCGGTAATATGAAAAAAACTGAAATACTAATTAGTGTGGTGCCATATATCCACTTAAAACGAACGGCTTAAAGTCCGTTGGTCAAAAAAAACATAATTGCCAATTTTCTTGGAAGCGCATGGATTGGACTCATGGCGCTGGCATTTATTCCTCAATATATATCTCTTATGGGTTCTGAAGCTTTTGCCTTAGTCGGTTTATTTATCGCTTTGGCTAATCTGTTGTCAGCCCTGGATTTTGGCATTAGCCCAACACTCAACAGAGAGTTGGCAGTTTGTTCGATTAATCATGCCACTGAAAAGATGCGCAACACGCTTCGCACTTTCGAGATCACGTATTTAGTCATTGTATTGCTAGTTATTGCTGGGCTGATTGGCGCATCTTCTTATCTTGCTGAATCATGGCTGCAAAACAACCAGATTTCCACCGAGATCGTGCACCAATCACTTCAACTAATGGCCTTGGTGATTGCACTACATTTACTGGTAAACTTTTATTCAGCAGGGCTTTACGGACTGCAATACCAACTCCAGGCAAACGTTATCAATGCAATTATGGCAACATTGCGCTACGCAGCGGTTGTACCGTTAATGTATACTATTTCAGCTTCACCTGTTTTTTTCTTTACCTGGCAACTAATTATTGGAGTTATTCATTTATCGATCATTATGTTGATGGTTTGGCGTAAAATACCCGCCCCCAAGCACCGTCCATTATTTCAAAAACAAATTATCAGGACGTTGTGGAAATTCAGCGCCGGAGTCAGTATCATCTCAATTCTTGGATTGTTGTTCGCTCAGTTGGACAGAATACTTTTAAGCCGTTGGCTTTCTCTGGAAGCACTTGGCTATTACAGCGTGGCTTCAATTATTGCCATGAGCATCGCTCCGCGTATTGCAAGTCCTTTTTTTTCAGCCATCTATCCACGGCTCACCCAACATTTCAAACTTGGAGAGGAAGATAAATCTATCTCTTTATATCACTCAAGTAGTCTGATACTCGCTCTTATTCTTGTTCCTCTTTCTATTTTTATTGCCATGTTTGCAAAAGAATTGCTATGGCTGTGGACTAATGACCAGCATACAGTAAATAGCTCTGCCTTCACTCTTACACTGCTGTCATCAGGTTGTTTATTTCACGGTATGATGTATATCCCTTATGCGTTACAACTGGCGCATGCGCGAATAAAAATAGCAATGTATACAAATATGATTGCATTACTAATCGCTGCTTTCCTAATGTTGATTTTGTACCGCAATCACGGCGCAAACGGCGTTGCTTTTGCATGGTTGATAGTTAATTTTTTTGCGGCAACTCTCGGCACCTTTATGGTTCACCGACACCTGTTAAAAGGCCAATACAAAAAATGGATAATGTATGATAACGGGCTTGTCTTTTTAATCGCATTGCCGCCTGCAATAGCGGGAAAATTACTATTTAGTCCTATTTCTCTTATTGAATTATTTCTCATTTTGTTAGTCATGTTTTGCCTCCCTGTTCTGTTAATTTCTGAGAGCAGACGTAGGTTACTCACTATTATTCATGGTCGTTTAAAATGATACCAAAAAAAACCAATCCTTCTAGTTTTCCACTTGTCACCATTGGCATTCCCACCTTCAACCGTGCCGCTTTGATAGAACAAACTCTTCAATCCGCTATCGAACAGAATTATCCAAATATTGAAATCATTGTTTCCGATAACGCATCAACCGATGATACCTCGCAGATCTGTACTCTATTACAAAAAAAATACAACAACATTTCGTATATCCAACAGACCACCAATATTGGAGCAACAGAAAATTTTAATTTTGTTTTACAGCAGGCAAAAGGCGAATATTTCATGTGGCTGGGTGATGATGACTGGATTGATAAAAATTACATTAGTGAATGCCAACGTGTACTTGAAGAACATCACGATACTGAAATGATAGCGGGAATGCCAATGTATTATTATGAAGATACTTATCTGTACACAGGTTTTGCCATGAATATAGACAATGAGTCACCCATCCAAAGAGTTAGTGATTATTTCTCTCTGGTACAACACAATGGTATTTTTTATGGCTTGATGCGAACCCAAAACATACAAAAGCATGGTTTAAAAAATGTTATGGGTGGTGATTTACTGACTATTGCCAGCATGGTATTCGCAGGCAAAGCATACACGTTGAAAACATGCGCTCTCCACCGCCGCCGGGGTGGTTGTTCATCGGATGGCAAGTCTCTTGCCAGTAGCTTGGAGCTACCTTGGTTGGATCATTACTTTCCCCGTCTGTCCCTGGCCCATAATATTTTTCAACATATTGTGTATGACGACACTTTTTCTTCTTTATCTGTTTTTCAGCGATATATGTTGGCTCTAAAGTGTGTATCTTTAGCGTTTTATAGAAAAGTACTTACTATTTTATTTAAAAATAAATTTATGGAAAAAGCTGGTATACCCGATATAACATCAGACAAAGCAAACCATTAGATATACCCATGCCCTCAAAAATAGACAGAGATTGAAGCAGAGAAAATTTAAAAGTTACAGTTTTCTCATTCTCCTATAACTGCGTAAGTTATGAGCGGTTCAAAATCGAAGCGGCGTACTTTTAAACTATTTAAGTTCACAGATTCTAATACCGCCTGTATTTCACCTGGAAATACTTCTTCATTCAACTCATCTAATACTAAAACTGACATTGATCAGACCAAAGTAAAAAATATTTATTTTTAACTATCTCTAAACTAGCCTATATTTAGTAAAATATAAGTCTTACTAAAAGGGGCTTATATGAACTTAAAAATCAAACGGTTAGACCATCATGGGCTTATTGTAGGTGTTATCGAAGACTTGCAAATTGTTCCGCTTTTAGATCGACACTTACCTCAAGATGAAAAACAGGAAATTACACCTGGAGAAGCGGTTAAAGGCATGATAATGAGCGGTTTGGGGTTTTCAAATCGACCTTTATCGCTTAGTCCCCAATTTTTTACCAATTTACCTCTTGAACATTTATTCCGAGATGGAGTTCAAGCCAGTCATTTCAACCGTGAGCTATGCTGCCGTAAGCTCACAATAAAGACAACTTATACAGAAAAGCTCGTAAGCCCTTAAAACGAAATGAATTCACTTCTTTAAATATGAAACGAGAATACGCTCTAGCGTAAGCGTTTTAAATAGCCTTCAGGAGCTACACTAATTAACAGCTTGTTATCAATTTGTTGGTCGCAATCAAACTCAGGATAACTCTTAATAAATTCCCGTAAGGCTGTTTTTGGATTATTACCCAGTGTCCAAGGTCGATTGGCGGACAATTCCTCCTGTGAGTCCTCAACTATACTATCAAATACAACGCAATAATTCCCCACAGTAGTCAAAGGTGCATAAGCTTTAAGTTCGGCTAGTACATGTTCGTGGGTATGGTTACTATCCAGACAAACCAACACACTCTGCTTATTTAAAGCTTTTGTTTTAACTTGTTCTATTACTTCTTGTGAAATACTAGATCCCTCAATCATCTGGATTCGCTTAAACATTGGGTGCTCCTCAATAGCCTGGCGGTTATGGGAGCGAATATCGATATCAATGCCAAGTACTTCAGCATTTTCTGGACCACCACAAATAGCGTTCAACTCCAGCATAGAAGCATAAAAAATCAAGGAACCACCATGAGCTATTCCGGTTTCGATAATCAAGTCAGGTTTTGCTTTCCATATAATTTCCTGCATTGCCATAATATCTTGTGGATATTGAATTATCGGCCTACCCATCCAGGAAAAATTATATGAATACTGCGCCCTGAGAGAAGCATCCATAAATTCGTCAGCACTTTTTTGAAGGCCAATGTTATTGCTATTGGATGTAATTCTATCTTTTACTTCTCTTTCAAATGCTTTCATGATCCACCGTAATATAATTAAATTTGTTATTAGTTAATTGCTTGATCTCATTCAGGTAATTGCTGTTCATTACAAATATTGTCGAGAGATGATCCAGTTTTTTGATGACGGCATCTGGTGAGCTTACTTTAAGACCAATAGCCGGTAAATATTTACCTTGCTTAGCGGGATTTATATCCACAACAAAGTCTACATTAGCACCCTCACGCTGCATAAAAACTGCAAAGATAACCCCTTTTGATGCTCCTCCCCAAATAACGCTTGTCTGTTCTATATTTTTTTTAATTTTTTTAGCATACTTACTAACTGAAGAAAGAACTTTTTGTGGAAAAATAAAATGACAGCTATCATCAAATACCGGCTTTCTTAATGTAGCTAAATCAGCCACAACATAGATATATTGTTCTCCAAACAAATGTCCAGAACTATGCACTTTACCAAACATTCTATAAAAATCACTAAGACGAAAATAATTAACATGTTCATAAAAAATATCAAACCAGGCATGTTGTCTGCATATCCAATCGAAGCAAGGCACTTCAATATAAATTTTACCTTTCCCCCCATTTGAATGCATAATCTCAACCAAAAAATCAAAAGGATTTTGAACATGCTCAAGTACATGGCGTAATATGATGCAATCAGCCTGTAAATCTAGTTGGGAAGAAAAATACTGCTTTATAATATTAGGATTGGTCCCCTGATAAGTGGGATCTAACCCTATAATTTCAAATCCCTGATTTTGGAGATACTCAAGGAAAAAACCTTTTCCACAACCCACTTCAATTAAGGAACAATTATGAAAATGGAGACTTAAAATTTTTGAAACTTCTTCAAGGTGTGTCCGAAACAACAAACTAACCGCTTGCTCATTTTGATAGTTCACATCATAACACATCAATTTTTCATTAAAATTCTGGTTATAAATCAATCCTGTTTCTGGATCTTGAACAAGCAGAACATCTCCCTTTGGGCATTCTTTTGCCTCTAATTCAGTGTCGTATACACGATTCTGAAATATGGGTAACTGTTCTGCCTTATAAATCATTGCTAATTAATACCTCATGACTCAATGTTGTTATCCAATTTGCTTTTATCACCCCAAAAAGCCATGGGTTCATAATCCAGGTAGGGATAATGATGCAAATTGAGTTTTATCGACCAATTTTTTTCAACTAATATATCCTCAATCAATTTACGGACTGAAACTGGTTGCCCTGAACAAACATTTACCACACCTAAATCCTTCATTTGCAAAGTGAGATCAACAAGATACTTTGCGACTTTAGAAACATGTAAATAGTCGCGCAATTGCTCTCCACCCGACATATTAAATGAAATGTCTCCTCGTTTCAC
>JBFFIY010000211.1:0-7561 GCA_041556195.1 Enterobacterales bacterium | reverse complement strand
TTAACTTATCCAATACACCACCACTGGATTCCCGGTTAATATCGGTTACTACATAACCAATTTCTTCATGGGTTTGTAAGTATTGGCCTGTGACGTTTATCGATTCTTCCGAAAAAATGTCATTGATTCGACTCAAAACACCAGGTTCGTTTCGATGAATATGCAATAGTCGGTGGTTGTCGGCATGGGCTGGAAGTGCGACCTGAGGAAAATTCACTGCGCCAATGGTTGAGCCGTTGTTGCTGTAATGAACTAATTTATCAGCGACTTCCAGTCCAATATTGGCTTGAGCTTCCAGGGTGCTACCACCAATATGAGGCGTGAGGATGACGTTATCAAATTGTGTGAGTTCAGAGCTAAACTCATGCTGATTTGAAGCCGGTTCTATAGGAAAAACATCCACAGCAGCACCCATAACTTTTTTGTCTTTAAGAGCTTTTACCAGAGCAGGAATTTCAATGACGCTGCCGCGAGAGGCGTTAATGATAATAGCATCCTCTTTAAGTTTGGAAATATTAGCACTGTTGAGTAAATTTTTAGTTTGTTTCGTTTCGGGAACGTGAAAACTCACAATGTCAGCCTGTGAAAGTAGCTTATCCAGGCTGGAAACTGGTTTGGCATTGCCCAAAGAGAGTTTTTTTAATACATCATAAAATATGACCTGCATTCCCAGTGATTCAGCAAGCAGACCTAATTGGGTGCCAATATGGCCATATCCAACAATGCCCAGGGTTTTACCCCGTGCCTCATGAGAACCTTTTGCCGTTTTAAGCCATTGGCCGCGATGGGCTGCGGCATTTTTTTCGGGAATGCCCCGGATTAACAGCAACATCTCACCCAGAACCAGTTCAGCCACACTTCGGGTATTGGCAAAGGGCGCGTTAAAAACTGGTACACCATGTGTTCTCGCCGATGCGAGATCAACCTGATTGGTGCCGATACAAAAACAACCTACAGCCGTCAGTTTAGGCGCTTTGGAAAGTATTTCGTCCGTTAATTTAGTGCGAGAACGAATGCCAATGAAATTAGCATCTGCCACAACTCGGATTAACTCATCTGTGGGTAGAGCTTTTTCGTAACATTCGATTTGATGGTAGCCATCCTCGGCGAAAAGCTTCGGGGCATTGGCATGAACTCCTTCAAGCAAAACGATTTTGATTTTAGATTTATCTATAGATGTCTGGTTCATGAGATTTTAAGCAAGAGACTATTAAAGGTAGAGGATAACGCGGCCAGAGGTTGGGGAAAAGTTAAATTTGGTTATTTTATATAACTGGAAAGCAAAAGATCATCCATTTGCGTTTGAAAAAATGGAATTTCAGGTAGTCAGGATAACCCTGTCTTTTTTTCAATCAGGAAAAACAATACGGTCAATGAATAAATTTAGCTGCCAGGTATTCCATCCTGGAAATATCCCAGACGATTTTTTGTTATTTTTACAACCAAGATTTAAGACGTGATTTTTTCTTAGTGTTGAGAAGTTTTTCTCAATAATGAGAGTTTTTTGAAGAAAAAAATCAACTGAAGTCTGAAGGCTTGCTGAATAATTTGTCAGATTTTGGGACATCGTTACACCTATATGATTCGCTCATCTGTAGTTTCTGAATAACTTTAGGTTGCGGGAATGGAGGGCTCCAATTTATAGCAAAATAAACTGGCTTGTTTTTTGCATTTTGCGTGTTGTACTGATGTAAATAGCCTGAGTTTTGGATAGTCAGAGCTCAGATTAAACAGATTTGGCCGCTTAAAAACGTAGTGACAAACTAAAAACGGGTTTTAGAGTGAACATGTATGGAAAAAATATTATTCTCAACAGCATAAAAGGTGTAACCGTTCTTTTGTGTGTTGCTCTGGGGACCATGCTAAATGTCTGGGCGGGTGGAGACAATCCCACGCAATTTACCAATCAGGATAGTATTCTGAATACTCGTCACAACCTTTCCCAAAGCACCATGCAAAATGGTCAGGCTGCACAAATGAATGCCTTTAGAAACGATTATGGAGGGGTCTGTGTTTATTGCCATACACCTCATGGTGCAAGCACCAGTATCGATGCCCCCCTCTGGAACAGAACCTTTGTTAATAATACCTATACCACTTACGATACACTGAATTCTTCTTCTATAAGCTCAGCAATAACACAGCCTGGAGTAAATTCCCTGACTTGTTTGTCTTGCCATGATGGCACTGTGGCAATAGATTCTATTATTAATATGCCTGGTTCTGGACAATATGATGTTGCCAGGCAAACCACATCCAGTGATGCACTTTTGGATGCTTTCCAGCCTGCTGCTGGGCAGACAAGAGCAGGGGATCACCAATCTCTTAATGCAGGAACCTCTTTTGCTGATCAATCTTGTCTCGTTTGCCATAACCCGGCAGGTCCAGGTGATGCTTCTGATTTTACTGTGTTTGTTATAGGGACAGATCTTACAAATGATCATCCAGTAGGTATCAATTTACCTATTTCAAAGCTGGGTGATGATTTTAATGACCCTGAAACTAGTAGAGGAAATATACGTTTTTATGATGCCGATAGTGATAGCAGGCCTGATCCGAATGAAGTGCGTTTTTATGATACAGGGGATGGCCCAGAAGTTGAGTGCACTTCCTGCCATGATCCTCATGGTGTACCACTCTCTGTAGGGGCAAGTCAGTTCACTCCAAGTTTTTTAAGAGTTGTTAATACAGGGAGTGATTTGTGCCAGACATGTCATAATAAATAACTGCTTAATGATTTGTTAAGGCTTTGCCCTCAGCATCGGTTAATCGTCTGAAAATTTCTAATTTTTTAAATTTTTGATCTACAACATATAGACGGTTGGTTTCATCAATACTTATCCCTGCAATAAGAGAAAAATAACCATCCTTATTCTTAAAGCTGCGAGCGCCTAAAGGCATTAACAACTGTCCCTGAGGGTTGAAAATTTGAATATTGGCAAATGTAGCATCGCTTACGTAAATGTTTCCCTGCGAGTCTTGAGCTATCGCTCGTGGGCGACCAAAATGTCCAAAACCATTTCCAACTTTCCCCCATTTAGTTAAAAAAAGGCCATTTTTATCGAAAACCTGCACCCTGAAATTTCCAGCATCAAGCACATAAATACTTCCGTTATCTGAAATACTGATGTCTACTGGAAGATTAAATTCTCCATCCAGGAAGCCCCTTGTTCCAAATTGAAATAGTTTTTTTCCTTCATTGTTATAGCACATAATTTTATGATTTTGGCTGCCTATTCCACCCGTGTCTACGACACAGATTCGTTCGCCATTAGAGCTGACATCAATACCGGTGGGAAAAATCACATCGTCAGAGAGTAGAATGGACTTCAAGAATAAACCATATTTATCGTAAATAAAGATTTGGCGTTTTTCACTATCAACCACATACAGTTGCTCCTTGTCATCTAGGGCCAAACCTCTGGGTGAAGAAAGTTGTCCTTCTAAACGAAACCCTAATCTAAAATAACGACGTCGTGGTATATCAAAAACATGGATTTGTTTGATAGCTGTATCCGACACATACAAACGCCCTTTACTAACGGCAATGGCATAGGGTTTCATCAGTTTATGCACATTGCGTTTCTCTCCTGCCAACAAACGTACAACCTGATTTCTCTCGTCTTCCTTTTCAATATCAAGATTATTGTGTATTGTTGCTTCATGCACGAAACGAGGTTGGGCTGGTAATGGTGGCCAATATTGCTTAATTTCAGTATTGTTATTAACGGGAAGCGAAGAGCGACAACTACTCAACAACAGAATAAATAGAGCGATGTGAATATGAGCCGTTTTCATTGAGAGTCCAATTATAGAAAACATAAATATATTTTTGTGCCAGGCCAACATTTTACTATAAGCTTAATGTTATGTATCACAAAACAATGAGCAAGATTAAGAAAACAGGCTATACATTGATCTATATCAGAAAATAAACCAGGGCTGCCCCTATGATAAAATCTATTTGCTTACTTCCAACAAAACTTCAGGAGGGAATGGTGTTAAAAACTACCGATATGAATCGTACCTATATTGCAACTCGAATACGACACAGTTTGATAAAAGTATTGGCATTACTTTCAATGGCTCTATTTCTGGGCTGTAGCTCTGCGCCAACAAAAAAAACCAATGAGCTCCTGGCTTTTCCCAAGCCTCCTGATACGGCCAGATATTATTATCAAAACACTATTATAAGTGATCTGGATGTACTTAAAGAAAGTGAAGAATCGAAAGTTAATAGATGGTTGACAGGTATTGGACAAACTGGAAAACCGATGAGAAAACCTTATGGCCTGGCAGTTTCTAAAGGAAAAGTCTATGTATCCGATCCGCCTGCCAGGATGATTAGAAAATATGATTTTGCAGAAAATGAATACCTGGAAATCGGGCGTAAGGGCAATAATGATGAGCTTTTACAGAAACCCTTTGGGTTAGATATAGATGATAATGGCAACATCTATGTGCTTGATCGAACGGCAGGTAATATTAAAATTTTCGATGAAAAAGGTGTTTTAATTAAGATTCTTGGCGATAGAAAATTATACGATATGCCCACAGGGCTGGCCGTTAATAACGCAGGTACGCGAGTTTATGTTTCTGATACTGGTGGAGTCACAAGTGAACGGCACCATATTTTAGAGTTTGATGTGGCAAGTGGTGAAGTGTTGAAACACATTGGATTGAGGGGATCTGGAGAAGGTGAGCTTAACCTACCCAAAGGGTTAGCCTTATCAAACAATAACGAACTCTATGTAGTGGATAGTGGCAACTTTCGGATAATGATTTTTGACCCTGATACTGGGAAAACATTACGAAGTTTTGGTTCTATAGGCCGTAAAGCGGGACAATTTTCTCGTCCAAAAAGTATTGATGTTTGTGCGAATGGTATTGTAATGGTCTCTGATGCCGCCTTCGGTAATTTACAACTATTTAATGAAAAAGGTGAGTTGTTAATGTTTATTGGTTCAAGAGGAAATAAACTGGAGCCAGCGACCTATATGTTATCAAGTGGTGTTGCCTGTGATGAGGATGGACGATTGTTTTTTGCCGATCAATTTTTTCGTAAAATAGATGTATTTCGTCCGGCCACATTGAAAGAAACGGATGGATATGTTGCCTTGTCGGAAAAAAAATAAATAACCTGAGTTCAGGCTATTTATTTTTTCGAATCAGGTTTTGCGATAAATGTTCTCCAATTTTCTGGAACATTCTTATGCATAACACTATGACATCTTTCGCAGCTATTGGTTGAAAAGGCGACTTTTCCATGGCAAACACCACATTGTTGTCCTTGATAAATATTTTGCATATTAATCGTCTGGTTGTAAGCTTTTTCTGCGAAAATACTGGTGTGGCAGTTGTTACATGATAACCATTGTGTATGTATGCTATGAGAAAATTTTACCCAAGGCATATGTTCGGTGTTTTTGTAAAGAATATTTTGCTCTATTTGCTGCATTGGAGCAAACCCTTCTATGCTGGTTCTGGGCTTGATGAATCCATCTGACAAAGTTTTTACCCAGTTGACCTTTCCATGAATATCTTTTGGAAATTTAAGAGTGGCATTGTCAAATAATTGCAATTGACTAAGTGAAGGGTTAGTTAGATCACGCAACCCATCCTGCCATTTTTCAATTTCAATTTGACGATCAATAACAGGATCCTGAATGGTTAATTTGGGTGGAGTGCCACTTACTAAACGAAGGTTATGGGTTGCTGATTTTTCTAAAACTGTAGAAGCCTTTCCCTGATAAAAATCAATAATCCAGCGGTAATCGTTATTTAAAGAAAATGGAGTGTTGGTCCAAAAAGTCCAGGCTGGAAAGTCAGGAAAAATGGTTTCATTGGTGGCTGGATCCTGACAGGTTCGCTCAATTAAAGTCGTTAATTCATCAATGGTTGGAATACGCCATTTTATATCCTCAGATGCAGCATTGATACGAGCTAACTGGCGTTTTGCATCCGTCCAGTTATACCAGGAATTAACCTGTCTTTGAGAAGATGACTGACACTGGCCGTCTTCAAAAAACTGCCCGATTGTACATCTTGTCCACAACAATCCCGTGACGCGATCTTTCGCATATATATCATTAATAATAAGGAACCTATCATCGGGTAAATTGGGTCTTGATCCTTCGTTACACTGATTGGCCTGAGCGGATAACATTGTAAAAAATAGACACAAGGCTCTTATGAGCGGGGTAGTCTGTATGATAAGCCTGTTCATGGGTTTTGTTTATCCGTAAGTTTTTTATTTATTTTAGCTTCCCATTCCCATAGGGCTGATCTTGCTTTATTTTTATAAGTTTCATCATTACTAAAATGCAGATAGGTTCTCATTGCGCCAATTCCCTCCGGTAGCTTGTTTTGTTTTTCATAGACAAGTGCCAATCCCCAATAGGCATTAGCCTGTTGCGGGCGATATTGTAAAGCCTGATTAAAAGACTTCTCTGCTTCAGCTAGCCTTTCCAACTCTAACATCACAAAACCTAAATTTACATGTGCTTCGGGTAGCGTTGGGGCCAACTTAAGTACCTTATGCCAAAAGGGTAAAGATTGATGGTAATGCTGGTTTTCCATTAAGGTAACCGCATCTTTAAAAGCCTGTTGTAAAGGCGTTTGCTTCAATAAAGGTTGTGCTTGAGATTGTGAGGGTTTCTGTTCGGCAGGGTTTTGATAGGAAGGAGACAATGCAAAGCTGGAGAAATCTTTCCTGTGACCCTCTATCATATAAGCTGGTAGAAAAGAAAAAATAGTCCCTGCTAACAGGATGACTATTAGCGTTATGCCAAAGAGTAATTTTTTATTAATTTCATCAAACATCATTTTTACGGCCGAGAGAGTAATAATGAATCCTCTTAAAAAAGGAAAAAATATTTAAATTTTGTAATTTAAATTAAACAATGTAATTTAAATAATAGTTCAAACAGACGATTATAGTTTGTTATTTTCCAGTTTAATCTATCTGAAGATGAAATTAAAACAGACCATGACATTAAGGTAAATTATTTGACAATTTTTATTAATCTAGATCAGGTGAATATGTAAAAAAACAACTTTTGAAGCACTAATATTATATACTGAGACACATATTGATGGTTAGTGAAAAGTTTTATAGTGGAATTATCTCTTACAAATGAAATAAATTTAACCTGGTTGGCTGAGCTGATCCTCATCATAGGCAGTTTATGGAGTATTTGTTACGCTTTAATTTTTAAACGAAATTCATTGTTGGGATCTGCAATAATAACTTTGGGTTGGACAATTTTAACGATGGCTATTGCTTATCGCTGGTTGCGTTTGGGACATGGGCCGTTTATTTCGATGTACGAAATATTATTATCGAACCTATGGAGTTTGCTACTCGTCTGGCTAGGAGTTTATTGGATAAATAAAACACTCAGAACGGTATTGTTATTTTTGTTGCCATTATTCTTTTTGTTTATGGGGTGGCTGTTAGTATCTCATCCGGGTGAAGTATTTTTCCCCCCAACCTACCAAACACTCTGGTTGTATGTGCATGTGGCGTTGGGTAAATTATTTTTTGGTTCATTGATGATAG
>JBFFIY010000210.1:0-7568 GCA_041556195.1 Enterobacterales bacterium | reverse complement strand
ATCTTGAACGCAGATAAGTTCTGATCTTGGGCGAGTCATCGGAAATTCCATTTAACGATTGATTAATAACTAGGCTACTTGTAATATTTACTGATGTCAAGTGAGTGCCTGTCCTGTTAGCAACTTCCAGGACACCCCAATCTTAAAACAGTGATCCAAGTTTTAGTTATCTAACTTCCACTAAAAGCAATCATGAATTAAAACATGAACTATTCCGACAAATTTTCGATTATGAGAAGGGGTTGGTGTTTTTTATGTTAGATTTAAGTAGAGAAATGAGATTAGGGTGTCCCAGAAATTTGTGAAAGGGGAAGCTTTTAGTTAGCACTTACGTAGGTAACTCCTGTGTTGGTTTGTTTAAATTAAACAGTTTCCAGGAAACCCCGATCTTAAAACATTGGTTCAAGCATTAGTTGTCTAACTCCATTTAAAACAACCATGAATCAAAACATGAACTATTCCGATAAATTTTCGATTATGGGAGGGTTTTGATATTTTTTATGCTAGATTTAAGCAGAGAAATGAGATTAGGGTGTCCCAGAAATTTTTTCAGAAATTTTTTGGTTAAAGAGTTCTACTTTTGATCTGCCCTAAATATGGGGGTATTACCTAGTCTAGCGCTAACTTTTCTTAGGTAGCATTAGCGCTTGATTACAATTTAATTTGACATAATTTAAAAAGTACTGTAAAAAAATCTATTCAAAAATCGGAAGGAATTTATGGTTGATGTTAGTCCATTTAGAAGAGTCCTAAGAAAGAAGCGAGAAGTTCTTGTTTTAAACCCATCCCATATCGTAAACCCAATAGACAGTACAATTGGAGCCATCGCCTACGAAATACATGATGGAAGCCAGCTTGTAACTCGTACCGGAATTCTCTTGAAAAATGAGGGTGCTGATATACCAATATCAAGCATCACAAAGATTAAAGTAGTAGCAAGATCTGCTTTGAGACAACTTGGAACATTCGGCGCAAAGGATATCACTTTTTCCACTTCAGGCAGTGACAAAGAAACATGGCATGATGTCCCGAATCCAGATAAAGTTAAAAGGCTCATTAACGCATTAAAACAACACGGCCCCGAATATCTAAAAAGTACAAATCTATCAAAATCAAAAGAAAGTGAGCCAGCACTATCACAGCAACCAGAACGATACATTCATAACCCCGAAATATTGCCTAGGGATGAAGAAAGCGGTGATCGACATTCCCCTGCACCGACTTACAATGACTACAAACGCTTTGACTACAGTGATCGAAGAGTCGATAAGAGCATTCACATTGATACCCTCAATGTTCACAATGGTCATAACTTCAGCATTGTCGATGACACAGCTTTGCGTACAGACCTTGAGGGAAATCCTCTCGTCATGCAGGGGGAGTACGATCCTAAAGTCGGCACCAACATTGCCGCAGCCAAAGATAATCCAGATGACAAAGATGTTGTAACAACATCAATAGGCACACTCCAGCATTTTAAGCATATTGCTAGCCTCCCTGCTGGTTTTAGAAACTTTGACGACACTGAAAAAAGCGCGCCGGTTACCGAAATATTTATAGATCCAGATGGCTATCTTGTAACTTCTATTGTCGGCAATGAATTAAATCAAGCTTGGGATATGGTGATTGGAAAACCCGTTAAAAACACTCTCAATTACACTCCGTCAGCTAAGTTCGCGACAACAACCTTCTACGATGGACGTCACAAAACAATCGCATTACTAGATGGTCAAATCCATCTACCTTACGAAAATGATTACAGTATCCTAACGGCTGGCGCGTGGGCTTCAATTAAAAATAAAGAGCTTACCAAAATTGCGGGAGCGATGAACGGTAGCCGAACACGTCTCATTGCCGCCTCTGATAAACAAGGTATCATACATGTCACGCACACAACACTAGCGCAGCAATTCAATATCGAAATCACAAAACACGGTTCAGAACTTGTTTACCTCAATTGGGCTGGCCAGAAATATCAAGGCACTAACCAACAAATCCCTGGACAATCATGGCTCACTACCCACCTCACCAGCGCTTCAATGGATGGCACTATCCGCGTCTGGGATGTTGAAAATGAACAAGAACTAGGCCGTTTCTTAGGACACAACGTAGCAAACCCAGCCATCGCAGAAAATGATACTCACTTCGCTTACGCCGACCAGCATGGCTATGTCCACGTTTATGAGCGGTTAGAGCGGTAATAATTTAAAGAAAGGAAGCCAAGACAATGAAGCTTTTTCAAAAAGCTATCTATTACACACGAGCTAACGCCCTTAAAGAAGCTGTGCGCCTCTACCATATGGTTCAAAGTAACATTTCCGATGAAATGGTGGAATCCTTTAAGCACTTATCCGAATGGCTCTCCGTTAACGCATCCTCAGATGACAGTGAATTAATCGGCGAACATATATCTCTTGGCCACATAGCTTCACATGCAACTCTTGAATACGGGGGTATTGATAGTGAAAGAGCTACAAAGCGCTATAAACAAGTTATTACTGGATTTAAGAGCATTGCTATAGCTTTCCCGCAGCACAAAGAAGAATGCATTGAACACATCCACACCGCCATTAACAGAAATGGACCCGATAGCGCTAAAGTTCATGGCGATGCAAAGCGCTTAGCTGTTGACACATTGCTTGATCTTGGTGTTGGTGTTGATGATCTTGTCGATGATTATATGGAACCATGGACAGGAGATTATGAGGCTTCTTTAACCCCAGTGGAGGTATTTCATACCATAGTTTTAAAATCAAAAGATCCGCAGGCTTCCTTTCAAGCTTTGGCGCAAAACATGGAAAATGCCACATCTATGTTGGCTTATCTAACAATACTAAAGGGCAACCCAGAATTATACACGCCAGACCTACAGCCTAAAACAGAAATGCTTGTAAAGAATATGCTATCCCCGCCTAATGGATGGGTCGATCGGTGGTGGGAAAGCCCTTCAGGCACAAATTACTCATACCCACTAGAAGAGTGCATGTTGGAAGCGCTCTTTGAGGCTGCAAAAAGCAATAAAGATATTTTACGTTTGTCGCTATCCTTAATAAAGGAAGCCCAATCGAGAGAGAAATGTCCTCAAAAATTACAAACTTTAGAGTTCCTGTATTGCGACTCTATCATATTGAACAATGATCAAAATAAAGACTATACCATCGCCAAAATATTGACGAAGTACCAAGATCTTCCCGTCTCCATTACCAATCGACAATACAGAATTGAAGGCAAAACTTTAGCAGAACAAGAAGAGCAAGACACGCTACTTCTAAAGGCATTTAGCTTTGCAGAGGGTAGAGTACTACTTGACAAAAACGCATCAAAAAAAGCTGGATATTTTATTGATTTAAGTATAGCTCTTGCAAAAGAGACTCCCAATTCCTCAACAAAGCAAAAGGTAATTGAACAGCTTAACAAAATTTCTTGGAAGCTAGAGCAAGCGTTTGATATGATTGCTGAAATTGCACAAACTAGTAATGACAGTCAAATCATCGAATTTGCTCAATCATCTATCTTTGATGCCGATATCAGAACAAAAATACAACCCATAGATATTAAACGCCTGGTAAATATATCTCACAGCAGCCCTCAACATGCACATATAATCGCCAATACTCTTGGAGAATGTATGCGTGTTTCTTTTGAAAAAACTCAAAATTCAGAAAACAAGGCTGCTGCCGACAACTGGGAAGTAGCGCAAGAGGCGTTAATTGAGGTACAGAGTCCTACGTCCGTTCATATTTTACAAAAATGGATTAGAGCTGGTTATTCAATTGGCGCTGACAAAAGCACATTCAACCACATGGCTGCCGATAACCTCAGCAATGCCTACGTGCAATTGATTGAAAATGGAAAACTATCAGGCCAAACACTGGAATCAGCTTATCTTGTACTTGCCAAAATCGCAGACGAACACGAACACTCCCAATACAGACAAGGTGTCTTCCAGCTTGCCCAAGAGAGATTGTATAAACGCGTTCCTGATCCTTATCGGATCAATTACGGTGCCTTAAGCGCCATACACATCCTTGGACTTCATCATGATTATGCCCTTAAATCGTTTAATGTTCTGGCCGATCTCGTAGGGCTGGATATAGAAGATCACATTAATGTCATCCATGCCCTAACAGCTGTAACGCATAACACCACGTTCCTCGGAGAGCAAGCAACTCAAGTTTTTGAGAATTACTTGGCAGATCACCAGGACTTACCAGCCGATGAAATAGAACCCCTCTTTAATAACCTTGCCCACATTGCCATGGGCAACGAAGATCTCGCGCTTGATATCATCGACTTATTGGGTAAAGAAGGTGCTCGTAATTCAGAGGTCGCTCAAGAAGCTCTAATTGCAATTGCCGAAAAGCACCCCCTTTATAAAAATAAGGCAGCAGAATTTAGCTTCGAGCCAGGCATTTAATATTCTCATTGAAGAGCACAAAAAAGGAACAGTAAAATGCCACGTCATAGCCAAAAGACATTAGAATTTTGGACTTTTCTAGAGAGAAGAAGATTTAACAAAGCAATGGGAAAATCAGCATGGCATAAAAAGCCTGCTGAATGGTGGAAAGATGATAGACGCGATTTCAAACAAATACACCGTGAACTAAGGGAGCAAACTGAGCGCATAATCAACTCAGAAAAATGGGATAGATGGGTCAGTAGACACGCCAACATTAGACATGAACTTCTGTACATTTTGTCTCAAACAGGAGAGCATGGAATAGCGACTATTCAGCATATATTACAAGATTTCGCCCTCATCGGAAAAAAAATCCCTGGCTATAAAAACGCAGGTGATGATTTTGGCGCCACGCATCTTGATTATATCTATTATGCTCTACGCGAAGGAATTCATTTAGGTTTTGAGGTAAGATGTTACGGTGTAGAGCTGTTGCTACGCCTCCGTGAAGAAAATCCAGATAACTTTAATTCTGAGTCCTATAATCGGTTTGTTATTTCATGCATAGAGGACTGGGGTAATGGTTCATATGTCTCTGCAAAAGACAACCATCTAGGCTATAGAGATCTTATTCACAAAATGGCCCTGGCCTCTGACCATCCTCAACAGATATTTGATAAATTATGCTCTATTACAGAACATGGCAGGGAGGCAGCGACAAAACATATTCTTTATTTTGACCTCCTACGATTAAACCCTGACCTGTTGCAAGTAGAACCCAAAAGTCAGTGGCGCACATTCAATTGCGACGATGCGCTCTATTTTCTCCCATCTACGGGCGACTCTTATTATGGCAACCCTCTTATAAAGCATCCAATCAAGAAGCCTATTTAATAATAGATAAATTTATTGCTCTCGCCCAATCAAACCCCAAAACTTTGCCTGTGTTGGCTGAAACTGCAGATAAATGGATAAGCTGTAGCCTTGACCCTGAGCAAACAAAGCAACTAGAGATACTTAAGCTCGCGGCAAAAAAACACTGCGATCACTTATACATTGAGAAATGGTACCTGAATGGCTGCCAAGGGGAGGAAGATAAGATAGCTGAAATTTTAGCTGAACGTGGAGATATCCCTTCCTACTTTCATGACCTAGAGGCCAGAACCCAAGGAAAGACCCAGCAAGAACAAGAGCGGCAAGATATGACGATGATTAGTGTCGCTACAAAATCAATGTTGGCGCGCGATGGGACAGGCAAAAGCACACATACTGAACATTTTTATCTTGGGGCTGTAAATCTCGTCGCCATGATTGGACAATTATCACCCTTTAGCGCTGTTAAAAAAAACGCTCTCAATATACTTAACCCTGAAGAGGGTGTGATATCACAGCTAGGTAGTATTGCTTCTGGAGGATCTCAACGAGTTCTGGTGGAGGGAATGCGCACATCAATTGCGCGTACCACCAATGATATCGAGCTCATCAAGCTTGTTCAAAAAAGCTTAATAGGCGCTATTGAAGAAGAAGGATTTAATCCAGAATACGCAAATCTCCTACTTGGGCTAGGAGCGGGAACTCCAGAAAAAGCACATCTCATAGCCGAAACATTTGGAGAAATCATGGCCTCCAATTTAGAAAAAGAACACGAAAATCAAGATGAAGCAGCCATTAACAATACGCTTTTAGCACAAGAAAGTCTTCTTGAACTACAAAATCCTACCACAGTACAAATCCTTCAAAGATTGATCAGGAGTGACTTTCCTGTTGGCGTTGATAAAGAGACCTTCAGCTCCACAGCTGCTGATAACCTCCACAATGCCTATGCGCAGCTTATTGAAAATGGCAAGCTCTCCGGTGAAATGTTGGACACTGCCCATATCATGCTTGCTCAGATATCAGATCAACATTCACAATATAGACAAGATGCCTTCCAACTGGCTCAAGACAAACTATACAACCGCGCAGATGGTCGGCAGCAAATAAATCATGGCGCATATACTGCCGTACAAATAATCGGTAGCCATAAAGATTTTACCTTGAAGGCGTTTAACGTCCTTGCTGATCTCATAGGAGGAGATACCCAAGATGATCTAAGCATAATCACCGCAATAATTGCAGCGATACAAACGATGCCATCATTAACCGAGCAAGGCATTCACGTTTTGGAAAACTATCTGGCAGAACACCCCAATTTAGGAGAAGAAGACAGCGAAATAATCTTTGACAATTTAACTACCATAGCTCTGAGTAATCATAATAATGATGCTGTACTGGATATAATGGATTTACTAGGGAAAGAGCACGCACGCAACCCAGCCGCAGCACAAACAGCCCTGAAGAAGATTACTGATCACTACCCAATCTATAAAAATAAAAACATAGGTTTAGGATTGAATTAAAGTCTTCCTGAAACCTTATATTGAAGAGCTGGTAATCTCCCCTTAAAATAATGGTATTTAAAAGTAGAGAAAAATTTTCAGGACACTCCAATCTTAAAACAGTGACTCAAACAGTAGTTATCTAACTTCCATTTAAAACAATCATGAATTAAAACATGAATTATTCCGACAAATTTCCGATTATGGCAGGGATTTGATGTTTTTTATGTTAGATTTAAGCAGAGAAATGAGATTAGGGTGTCTCAGAAATTTATTTGAGGCTAAAGGAATATTGTTTATGAATCGTTTTTTATTTACCATCATAATGACTCTTTGTTTTATTTTTCCAGTGAAGGCAGAAGATGAATTTTATACCCTGCCAATTGTAGTTCCTACTCCCAAGACAGGTGAATTTAAAGTCCATAGAGACCTTGTTTATCTAGATACTACCGAAGCTCGAACCCGTGCAGATATTTTTCTACCTTCTGGTGCTGACAAGAAACATGCGGCCATAATATTTGTTCATGGTGGCCCAATACCAAAAGACCTACCCGCTGCGAAAGACTGGCAAATGTTTCAGTCCTACGGCTCTCTAGTGACAAGCGCAGGGCTGGCAGGAGTTGTGTTCAACCACAGATTCAATAGCTTAAATCCCACATTCCGCAGCAGAGAATTCATTAAAAACAAATATTGTAAGAGAAAGATCACAACAAGAATAGTCAATCGATCACAAGATAATTGGTCGATAGATCAAAACCATCAAATGATTTTTCTGAGATAATGTATATATT
>JBFFIY010000209.1:0-7589 GCA_041556195.1 Enterobacterales bacterium | reverse complement strand
TTAAAACTGTTAATTATACTGGTCAGCGCGTTTTGTTTGAATGTGACTGATATACAAGCAGCTGACGCTCTCAGCTGGGAGGGAACATTAGAGATAGAGAACATACTGACAAGACAATATTCAGAAACCACCAGCGATTTAACCGTTGCCACTGCCGCTTTAGCATTTAGTGCAAATCCCACATCATCAACTCATATACTCATGAGTTTTCTTTACGAAGAGAATGATACGCCTCTTGAAGTTGACGAAGCTTTTATTTCCTATTTCTTGACAGATTGGTCCGTAGAAATAATTGCAGGACAAATTTATCTGCCTTTTGGTAATTATCAGACTGGCTCTATTAATGACCCATTAACTTTAGAGCTAGCTGAAACACGAACAACAACATTAAGCTTTTGGTATAGAGCTGAAAACTGGCAATTGGCATTTTTTAATTATTCAGATGAAACTCAAGATGTGTCTGGAAGAGATAGAAATAATGATGATAATTTGCTAGTCCATTTTGAAAGTGAATTTGACATATCAGGCAACAGGTTTGCGGTAGGACTAGATTGGAATAGCAATTTATTACAAAGTGATAGTTTAAGCGGTGAAACGAGTATTTCTCCAGATAGTATTGAAGCGGCGTCCATATTTATTCATTGGTCAAATAATGCTCCTGTAAATAGTTTCTTCTCTCATTTGGAGTATATTTCAGCCTTGAGCTCTACTTGTTTGTGTGATTCTAATTATCATTTTCAAAAAATTAAACCATCCAGTTGGCATACTGAACTGGGCTGGTCAGCAGAATTATTAAACCACCCATTTGTACTTTCTACCTCTATTCAGGGAACAAAGGATAGTGAAATTCTCGAATTACCCAAAAAACGCTATTCTTTGGCTGCCAGTATGCAAGCTAATGCTTATTTGGCTCTATCAATTGAGTTCTTCCATGATCAGTTCATAGAAGAGTTTTTTTCAGAACCCTCTAAATCCACTAGCAATAGCTTATTGTTGCAGCTTTCAAGCGAATTTTAAAAGCCTTGATGTGTAAACTATACCCTGAGTTCAGGTTATTTAATAAATCCTGATGTCTTATCTGGCTTAATGATCCAGATCATGGTTCTATTTTCTTGAACTTATATGATTAGGTAGCCCAAATGCATGCAAATTAAGCACTTTATTGGGTTTTACTACAAAGGCAAGTGATCTTAACATGGCAGAAATAAAACGGCGTACCGCCATTGATAAAAGTGAACAGGGTTGGAAAAGTAAGCTCAGCGGTTTGACTTCAGCGTTGATCTTCTATGGTTTCATTTCCGGTCTTCTTATCTATCTACTACCCTTTAGTCAGTTCAATCAATTCACCGTGATTGTTCATACAGTGATAGGGATAATTTCACTATTACCCATTATCTATTATTGTTGGACGCACTGGAAAATCAGGCGTGGAGGTACTCTTAACCATTACCAGTTACTTGGTTATGCTGGCTTATTCTTTTTACTATTTTGTGTCGTAACAGGAGTAGTTTTAACCTGGCAAAGCTTGTTTCAAGAACGTATGTCAACGTTTCAATCTAATTTACATTTGATTACGGGTCTGGTTGTCGGTGTATTTTTCAGTATTCACTTGCTGACCATTTATTTTAGGAAAATGAAACAGGGAAAGACTCGGCAGCGCATTCGTCAATCTCAGAAGCGATTTGCATTTTGGACAATGTCTTTAACCCTATTGTTTTTTATGCTTACGGCATTTTGGTCTGCTTCCTATCAGGCTCCAGAAAAATACATAGCATTTTCAGAAGATTACAATTGGCGTTTTGGCGAAAAACAACCCTTTGCACCAAGTTTAGCTAAGTTGGCAGTCGATGAGAATACTTCGCATGAAGCTATATCAGATGAAACAATGATAAAGGCTGCTAATCCCAGGTACTTAAGTGGTTCAAAATCCTGTGGTTCATCCAATTGCCATGAAAATATTTATAATGAATGGCTGCCTAGCGCCCACCGTTATTCATCTATGGATGAAATGTTCCAAAAAGTTCAAACCATTATGGTCAATGAAACTTCCGCTGAACATACACGTTACTGTGCTGGCTGTCATGATCCTATCTCACTACTGAGTGGTGCAAAAAATTCAGGCAACATTACCCTGAGCTCAGAAGGATATGATGAAGGTTCATCATGTGTAGTATGTCATAGCATCAACAAAACAGATGTTCAGGGCAATGGTGATTATGCTGTTCAAATTCAAGATCGATATGTTTATGAGTTAGAGAATGATTGGATTTCTAAGTTGATTAGTGATTTTCTGATCCGTTCCTATCCCAAACATCATGTTAGTAGTTATTCCAGGCCACTTTATAAAACGGAAGAATTTTGTGCTGCCTGTCATAAACAATATGTAGATAAACAGGTCAACACCGATATCGGAAAGGTACAGGGCCAAAATCAATATGATAGTTGGAAGAATAGTCGTTGGTATCATGAAAATGAACCTGAAAAATCTATTGGTTGTCGGGAGTGCCACATGCCGTTAATGGAAACTTCTGATCCGGCAAGTGGAGATAGCTCTGATTATTATCGTGATCGTAACGATGGTAAACATCGTAGCCACAGTACTTTGGCGAGTAATTTATATATTCCCCAATTGATGGAACTGGAGAATGCCGAACAACATATTAAGAAAACAGAAGCCTGGTTGAAAGGAACTTATGAGATCCCGGAAATTGCTGACAAATGGGTTACAGGGCCAATAGTATCCATCAAAATAATGGCACCTGAAAGTATTAAATCTGGAGAGGATATTCAACTGGGATTGACTTTAGTGAACAACAAAACGGGACATGATTTTCCAACAGGTCCGTTAGATATGATAGAGAGCTGGATTGAACTGGTTGTAACTGACTCAGAAGGGCATGAGGTTTTCCATACAGGACAAATTGATGAGAATGATCGAGTCGTAGGGGGAGCGCATTTTAGAGCAGATGGTTTTGATAGAAAAGGAAAGTTGGTTGATAGACATAATTTATGGGATCTGGTTGGAGCAAGTTATAAACGTACTTTGTTTCCAGGGAAAACCGATCTGATTAACTATACATTTCAATGTCCTTCAATGGCTAGAGGTAGAGTGATAGCCAATCAAAAGGGAGTGGATGTTGGTTATCGACAAGAAGACTATACCTTACCTTCAACGATAACATCTAAGATTAAAGATGAAGGGGATCTCCAATCCGAAAAAAACAATCTATTAAAAGTTACCGCCAAACTCTGGTATCGAAAAGCCAATCCTGAATTTTTAAATGCAGTTTATGGTTTGGGACACAAGATGAAATCTCCAGCCACCCTGATGACACAACAGCAAGTAGAAATTAAAGTAAATGCAGATGAATAAACGACAAAAATTACTATTAAAATGGTTCTTGTGGGGGGGGCTTTTTAGCTTAACAGCCATTTTAATATTAATTTATATGCCAAAGCCTGAAGATCCAGGTGCGTTAGTTGAAGGCACTAAAGTAGCTGGTTTAACCAATAAACTGGGAAGAGATATTACCGACGATAAAGTCAGTCTGGACTTTTCTGAAGTTGCTGATGAAGCTGGATTAAATTTTAAACATTTTAATGATGAACGACAGTCCCTGTTACCGGAAGATATGGGCTCTGGTATGGGATGGGCAGACTATAATAATGATGGCCTGGTTGACTTGTATGTTGCTAATTTTGCACATTCAATATCAACAGAACTTGTCCTTCGAGCGGAATTGCAAAATACTACTGACGACACAAAAACTTCTTCTCAATTGGCGCTTTCTCAATTCGAACAGAGGTCCGGAAAACTCTACAAAAATTTGGGCAATGGTAAATTTAAAGATGTTACTGAGGCAGCGGGTTTACTACAACACCAATTTGGTAATGGCGTGAGTTGGGGGGATTATAACAATGATGGCTATCTGGACTTATATCTTACCCATTATGGAACTAATCAATTATTTGAAAATGATACTCGGGGTGGGTTCATTGATGTGACGATGAAAGCCGGGGTTGGTGATGATCGATTTAGTGCTGGAAGTAGCTGGGGAGATTTTGATGGAGATGGTTGGCTGGATCTTTATGTTACCAATTATGTAGACTTTAAAACCAGTGGAAAATTTGATGAAGCCAGTAGCAAACAAAATGAAGTTGATGTTTCATACCGGTTAAATCCATCAGCCTATAGCCCTGTCTCTAACGCTTTATTTCATAACAACAAAGACGGAACATTTACCAATGTAGCCGTAGCATCAAAAGTTGATAATCCTACAGGACGTTCTATGGGCGCTCTATGGATGGATTTTAACAATGATGGAATGCAAGACTTGTATGTTGCGAATGATGTTTCTGCAAATGGGGTTTTCTTAAACAAAGGCAATGGTGAGTTTGAAGATATAGGAGCCAGCTCACTTGCTGCAGATTATCGAGGAGCCATGGGGTTAGCCAGTGGAGATCTCGACAGAGATGGCGATCAGGAAATTTTTGTTACCCATTGGCTGGCACAGGAAAATGCTTTTTTTCTTAATATGTTCGCTGATGGTTTTGAAGACGACCAGGGAAATTGGCGATTATTTTTTATGGATGATGCCGATACCTTAGGCTTAGGGCAAATATCTTTAAAAACGGTTGGCTGGGCCACGGGCATGGTTGATCTCAATAACAATGGCCTGTTAGATTTGTGGGTAGTTAATGGGGATACACTGGAAGAGGTTGTTAATAATAAACGTCAACTGAAAGCACAACCCATACATATTTTTCAGAATCAGTTGGACAAGGGGTTTTTTGAAATTGCTGAAAAATCACTGGCTGAAGACATACCCAGGCTTGTAGGGCGGGGTGGTGCTCATGCCGATTATGATAATGATGGTCAGATCGACATAGCAATTATGGGACATGGAGAAAAAATCAGGCTCTTAAAAAACACATCTAAAACGAAATACAATTGGTTAGGTTTGAAATTACGTCAGAAGACGCTCAATCGATTTGCCATTGGGGCAAGAGTTGAAGTCATAACTGCGGGTAAGCATCAGTATTTTCAATCAGGAACAGAAAATACCTACCTCTCACAAAACGATATGACCATTCATATTGGTTTAGAGACAAGTGATTTAGTGGAACAATTAAAAGTTTACTGGCCAGATCTCAGTTCCTCTGAGTACGTCAATCTTGAAGCCAATAAAATTCATACCCTTGTTCATCAAGACAGTTACTCACCAAGATAGTTATTTAACAAGAGAAGTATTCTTAAAAAAATCATTAATTGTCATAGAATAATCTATTTCAAAGGTTATACTCAGTGTTTTATACCCGTGATACTTGGAAATGCGGGATTTCCAAGTATCACGGGTATGTTTGAAAGAATAACCTGAGTATTCTCATGACCTTTGTTTTAACACCCACAGATATCCTTGCCATTAGCTGGTTTGTATTTTGCTGGAGCGGTTATACCTTATTTGCTTCTCAACGAGCTAAGCGGGTTCCCGCTATTTCAACCTCACTAGCCAGGGTAAGAAAACTCTGGATTGAACGTGTTTTGACCCGTGACATGAGAATTTCAGACGCAACAGCACTGGGCATTTTGCAAAGAAATGTCGCTTTTTTTGCATCAACCACTATCTTTATTTTAGCGGGATTATTAACCGTTTTAGGTTCAGCAGACAAAGCCATTCAGCTAACTAATACCCTACCTTTTTCTATTGAAAATAGCCCGGAACTATTTGAACTGAAAGTGTTACTTTTAGTGTGGATTTTTGTTTATGCTTTTTTTAAATTCAGTTGGTCTGTTAGACAGTATAATTTCACGGTAGTATTATTTGGAGCAGCACCAGTGATAGATGGCAATGAACAAGAAAAAAAACAATTTGTTTCATCAGCCAGTGATCTACTATCTTCTTCTAACAACTCATTTAATCTGGGATTAAGAGCCTATCATTTTTCCATGGCGGTTTTGGCCTGGTTCGTTCAACCCTGGTTATTTATTTTAGCGACAACCTGGGTTGTTGCAATTATTTACCGACGTGAGTTTAGATCTCGCTCTCTTAATGCCATTCAAATGATGTTGGGGTACCCATTTTAGGATTTGTAGCTAAAAGTGGCACAGGCAAAACAACAGTTTTAGAACAACTTATTCCCTGGTTAAAGGAGCATAAAATTCGAGTGGGAATTATCAAACACACCCATCATAATATTGAACTCGATTCACCGGGAAAAGATAGTTATCAATTAAGAAAAGCAGGCTCTAAAGCGGTACTTCTTACAGGTGAAAATCGCTCTCAACTCACTTTAGAAGAACCATTTTCAGGTAAATTCTTTGAAGTTTTTAAAATCTTGCAATGTGATTTAGTGATTGTCGAAGGCATGGCAAATGCACCCTGGCCTAAACTGGAAATTCATCGACAGGCTTATAGCGAACCACGTTATTTTCCCGAAGATAAAACCATTCAGGCATTAGTGACAGATCAGAGCCAGAAATATTCAGCGATGGGAGAATGTATTGATCTGAATCGTATAGACGAACTTGGATTTTGGGTACTATCCTTTTTAGAAAAAAATCGCGTTTTTTAGACAAGAACAAACAATGTTAGGAGATCTATTATGGATTGTTGTGATGCACCTGGGTTAAGACCTGTAGACGATGCTATAGAGCAAATGAAATCAACAATTTCAAAACTGACAGAGACAGAACAGATCACAATATCGCAAGGGCTTGACAGGATCCTGGCTAACGACGTCCATTCAGGCATTAATGTTCCGCCTTATAACAACTCGGCAATGGATGGTTATGCCTTTCGATCAGCAGACCAAAATTCATCTTCTACCTTAACCCTGGTAGGCCAGGCACTTGCAGGTCATCCCTTCAAGGGTAATTGTGCACCAGGTGAATGCATTCGTATTATGACTGGTGCACCTGTTCCTGATGAACTTGATACGGTAGTTATGCAAGAAAATACCAAGGTTCATGACGAGAAAATTGAAATTTTAAAATGGCCAGGCGCTGGCAATAATATTCGTCTTATGGGCGAAGATATCAGCCAGGGACAGGCGGTTTTTAAAAAAGGAAAAAGACTTTCCCCGGCTGACTTAGGCTTACTGGCATCATTAGGTATTGGAGAAATAAACGTTTATCGTAAACTTCGCGTTGCAGTTATAGCCACAGGAGATGAATTAGCTGCACCGGGAGAAAAACTGGCAGAAGGTAATATATTTGAAAGTAACTCGGTTGTCGTCTGTGCCATGCTAAAACGTCTTAATATGGAGTTTATGGACTTTGGCATTATCCCCGATCAAATGGATGCCCTCACAGAGGCATTTAAAAAAGCCGATAGTTGGGCTGATGTGGTGGTAAGTTCTGGAGGCGTTTCAGTGGGAACAGCCGATTATACCAAAGACGTATTAGAGAGCCTGGGCACCATAGGTTTCTGGAAACTTGCAATAAAACCTGGAAAACCCTTTGCCTTTGGTGAACTGGCAAACAGCTTCTTTTTTGGGTTACCCGGAAACCCCGTATCAGCCACAGTAACTTTCCACCAACTGGCTATACCCATGATGCGATTGATGCAGGGAGAAATCTTTGAAGAACC
>JBFFIY010000208.1:0-7621 GCA_041556195.1 Enterobacterales bacterium | reverse complement strand
TATCCCCATGAATTGATTTCGCTTTAATACCTCGTTTTTCCAGCTGGCTCACCAGTTTGGCAGCGCCGTGTTTCTTTTCGATAAAAATGAGCGCCTGATCCCATTTTTGTTCATTAATTAAGTGGCTAAGTAACGCGGATTTTGTGTCTTTATCTACCGCGATTAACCATTGCTTAATCGAGGGAGCCGTTGCCACGTTAGGTGAAATGGATATCTCAACCATCGCATCACTCATCTTGTGATTAGAAAAGCCATCTGTCAGTTTCCGAACATCGTGATTCATAGTAGCCGAGAATAATAAGTTCTGACGAGCTTCGGGCAAACGATCAATAATTTTACCTATGTCACCAACAAACCCCATATCCACCATTCTGTCAGCTTCATCCAATACCAGTACTTCAAGTTCATCAAAATGCAATGCACGTTGATGAGCCAAATCAAGCAGCCTGCCCGGTGTGGCGACTAAGATGTCTATACCTTCAATCAAACGCTGCTTTTGTGATTCCGAATCAACACCACCATATATAGCCATAGAGCTTAGGTTTAAAAATTTACTATATTCCGCAATATTAGCTTCAACTTGTACCGCCAATTCTCGGGTAGGAGTAAGAATGAGCGCACGTAATCGTTTACCACGAAGCTTACGGTCTTTATTAAATACCTCTAAAATAGGCAAAACAAAAGAAGCAGTTTTACCAGTTCCGGTTTGGGCGGTAGCAATTAAATCTTTACCAGAAAGAATAATTGGGATGGCTTGTTTTTGAATAGGCGTAGGTGTGTAATAGCCCAGGTCTTCAATAGCTTGTAAAATAGGATCACACAACCCAAGATTTGAAAATGACATAGAGTTTCAGATTGATAATCAACAAGAAGAGGGCGGTAAGTATAACACTGAGGCTAATTTTGTAATAGGTGAATCAACCTTAGTTCACTGAAATTTGTAGGATGAAATTTGTAGGAATAGTTCATATTTTTCTTTAGATTGCTATGAAAATGGAGTTAGATCAGACAAAAATCATAAACTGCCTACCTATTCCGTCTGCTTATTCCAATAGCTACAGTGCCTGTAACCAGTTACAAATCCTCATTATTCCTTCTTCAACCTTTTGGAATCCTTTTATACTCTCTCTATCTTCCCAGATCTGACTTCCATCAAAATCGACAAAAGCCAGTCTCACAGTCAGTGATTGTTCAGGCATACCAAATGCGCTGCCAGGCAGTAGTGCAACACCGGTTTCTTCCATTAATGCGGCTGTGAGTTGTTCACTGGTGAAGATACTTCGTAGGGCTAATTTTTCTCGAAAATATCTGAAATCAGGAAATAAGTAAAAGCCGCCTTCTGCGCGATGTACCTCTACTGAAGATTGTTTGAGTGCTGTGGTGCAGTATTCAGACACATCTGAGAGTAAGGAAATTTGTTTTTGCAGGTACTGCTTCGCCAGAGCTTGATTGGTATAGGCGTTAGTGGCAGCAATTTGAACCGGACTAGAAGCACAGGAGTATGTTTCTGAGGCGACTCCAATTACTGATTGAAAAAATTTATCACCAAACTGAGAAGGTATATGGATAAAACCAAGTCGCCATCCACCCGCACCGCACCATTTAGAAATTCCTGATGATACAATACAGCCCTCTGGGTAATAATGATCTAAAGATGGATGTTTTTTTTGATAGCTTAATAAACTATAGATTTCATCCGCAATTACAATGAGGTTATATTTCCTCATGACTTCTGCGAGTGCTTGAAGCTCATTGGCATCGTAAGTTTGTCCTGTGGGGTTACTGGGATAATTAAGTATCAATATTAAGGGAGTTGCAGTATCCACTCTATTTTCACAAAATTTATTAAGTTGTTTTGCGGTTAAACGCCAACGGTCTTCAACGTTGGTGGATAACCAGCTTACTTTATGTCCTGCTAATTTTCCCTGTGGCTCATAGGAAACCCAGCTAGGAGCTGGTAACAGGATTTCGGCTTTTTTGAAAGCCGCCATGATACAGAAAAGAAGGATCTTACTTCCCCCACCAACGATGATCTGCTCGGCACCCCAGTTTTTATTTTCAATATCTTTGTGAAAATTGACTATCGCCTGACGTAAAGGTAAATACCCCTGTACGCTCATATATTCTTTACGATGAGCCGCATCTGCGAGTGACTGAACAATTTCATCGGGAACTGGAAAAGGGCTTTGTCCAAAGCCAAATTTAAATACTTGCTGATTATTATCTGAACGGCTTTGTGAGAGTTGATTAATAAGCAGAGTCTCGGAATGTTTTCCAGATCTCAGGTAAGCCTGTATAGAGGATTCAATAGCCATTGTAACGCTCGGTGTTTGATAATCGATTTAGATGTCATGGGTATACAAACTATTTTACATCGAAGTAAGAGAGTGCAGAGTAATCTACACTCTCTTAGTCGATTGCTCTTCTTAAACCTAAATTAACCTGGCTTTCAGAGAAAGCCAGGCTTTGTGGTTACTCTGGGCAACCACAACAGTTTTAGAAGCGGTAAGTCGCAGCCACATACCATGAACCACCTTCATAGTTAGCGACAGTACGTCTTGGGAATTGTAGACCAACACTTAGTCGGTTCGCATTTTCTTCACCAATCTCATCAGGAAACTCATCAAAAAGATTGGCAACACCAGCTTTAAGGGTCAAATTATCTGACACATGATAACTGAGCTCCGCATCTACGTAGATGACTGAACTTATTTCCGCACTCGGTTGAACCTCAGCATTGATTGTACCGCGTTCATCAAAATGCTCGCCGTAGAAATTAGCACGAACCATTAAAGATAGATCGTCTCTAAAAGGAGTTTTAGTGGTTAATACCCAGCGATCTTCAGGATAGTTGTTTTCAATATCTTCCACAGTAGAATCGCTGACAGGATTAGTACCATTGATCAATTTTTGACTGACAACCTCTATTTCATTATGGCTGTATGCCAAAGATACGTCTGTACTAATGCTATCCGACCAATCCAGACTGGAGGTCAGAACCAGATCCAGACCAGTATGCTCCACATCAAGAGCATTAGTATAGAACGATATTGTATCGCTGACGGTTCCAGGTACTGCAATATCACCCACTCGATAGATACGATCGTCAACTTCAATCTTATAAATATCCACGGTCAAAGTGGTTTGTTCGGTAAGATTAGAAGTGACACCAAAGCTAAGGTTTAAAGACTCCTCCTCTTTAAGTTCTTTACCTCCCAGTGAAAGAGCAACTGGATCGGTCGGTGAAATTAAACGTTCTTCCACCTGAGCTCCCGATGCACCATCAAAAGTAGTAATTGTCGTACTTACATTTGCCTGGCCTGGTGTAGGCGCATGAAACCCGGTTGAGATTGCAGCACGTAACGCTGTGCCATAAGAAATGTTATAGCGTCCTGCTATTTTTCCGTTTAGAGTGCCTCCAAAGTCAGAAAAATCTTCATAACGTACTGCATACTGCAACATAAAGTCGTCAGAAATATCATGTTCGAGATCCAGGTAGGCTGCAAAATTGTCACGGCTAAAATCTCCAGAATTTGAGTTTAAAATACCCGCAAAACCGCTAGGTCCCGATCCTAATTGCGCTGTAGCTTCACCAGCAACCACGGTATAAGTTTCATCATGGTACTCTACACCAAATGCCAGATTTAATGAATTGGAAATCAGTTTTGAAAAATCAGCATTTAGAGTAATTTCTTCCTGCTCATAACCACCCACGTCAAAATCCATCTGTGGAATTTGTCCGCCAACGAGACCCAGTTGTGGATTAACCGTATTATTAAGGAAATAGTCCAGCTCGTTTTTACCATAACCAAAACTAAAATCGTACCAGGTGCCATCTGAAAATGTACCTTCTAACCCTGTCGATAAACTCAGATCAGTTTGGTCTCCATCAAGAAAAGGAGTGAAACCAGCTTGTAAGCCAGTAAAACCGTTGGCTCTATGCTCAGCAAGGCTGGAGTGACCAGGTGAACGATAGAAGAATCGATAGCGTCCTTCAGTGTCAGCATAGCCTAAACGAGCATACAGTTTCTTATTTTCGTCAATCTCCAAACCAGAGTTCACGAAGAAGCGCAGGGCACTAGTTTCTGGACGACCCCAGGTTTGAACAAGGGGAGAATCACCAAATGGTGAGTCTGCACCAACTCCTTCAACACCTGCATCTATCAAAGCCTGAGCATCTGGTCTCTGGATCCCGCGAGATAAAGCTTCGTTATCCACATATTCCAGGCTTAAATTGACAAAAGCATTTTCACCAGCAGAAAATCCTTTATTAATAGCAAATTTTGTAGACTCTTCACCTTCATAAAAATTGCCATACTGAAGTTGAATTTCTCCTTCATCATTATCGTCTTTCATCACGAAGTTAATAACACCCGCAATTGCATCAGAACCATACTGTGACGATGCACCATCGCGGAGAACTTCCACCCGTTTTACAGCAATAGTAGGAATCATGGAAATATCAACACCGTGGGCACCATTACCAGCAGCAGGGGCAAAAAATTGCACCAATGCAGAACGATGACGCCTTTTTCCATTCACCAGAACCAGTGTTTGATCTGGTGCAGTTCCACGTAATGAGGTGGGTCGAATAAAAGCACTACCATCACCAGTTGCAGGAGTAGATGTATAAGATGGAACCAAAACCTTTAAACCATCCGTCAGACCAGAGATATTACCCATGGAGTTAAGTTCATCAGCATCAATAATGTCAACCGGTACTGGAGAATCGGCTATAGTACGTATTTTATGACTACGAGAACCAACTATAAGAAGTTTATCTTCCTCATCTTGATCTTCTTCATCAGCAGCTATAACAACTGTTGCATTTGTAGTAAGTGCGAGCAATATGGTCGCTGCCAGAATAGTTTTTTTCATTTTTTTATCCTTTTATTTTTTGTTTTTTTATTTTGGAACGGATCAAGTCAATATAAAACAATGTAAAAAGACTCACACTTTCATTATTGACATCCATCCATATTATTATTAGAAAACAACTTCCAGAGACAATTCCCCAATTTCCAGGACACCTCAATCTCCCAATCTCTTCTCTTATACAAACCTAACATAAAAAACATCAAAATTTTTACATAATAGAAAAATTTGTCGGAATAGTTCATATATTTCTTTATGATTACTATGAAAATGGCACTGCTAGCGCATTTTAACTCCTTGCTACAGAAAGGCTGAGCGAAAATCATCATCCAGGTTTCCAGTGCTAACGAACTAGCACACTGATAAGGAGCTATAGTTTTGACCTAACAAGGACAGGTGACCTAACAAGGACTGGCACTATTATTGGTCACTCGACAAAAACCACCAATTCAACTAAAACTATCCGATTTTTAACTTCTTAGTTTTTTAAAATATTTAAATAACAAAATTTTGTTGAAAATGGCTATTGATTGAAAGCTTTTTCTTCTAATGCCTGTCCTAATACCATTATGCCTGTCCTAATACCATTCAGATTTCACACACAAGAATGCTCGCCTAACACACCGGCCAATGCAGTGATAATAGGGTGTACTTTCAATGGATACGATGGTTTTACGGGATTGGGTCATGATATCTCACTCCTTGAGATGGTTATTTTGCTTTCCTTGAGTTTTTTATAATTTAAAACACTTTTGATTTTATGTCAAATTACGGGTGTCCCATAAGATCATGTCCCTTAAGATCCCTTGGAACTCATTGATTGGACAGGTAGAGCAATTCGAGAAAACAAATCTGGCTCTATCCCCATGAAACTTACACCTATTATTAAAACGATTGCAAATTGAACCTGATACCTGGATGAATCAGGTCAATCATTTTGGTAAACGCTACTTTCGGGTAGCTGGCTCAAAGGACATCATCTAATCCATTGCTTTAAAGATTGGGATTAAATGGATGAATGGCCAGAGTAGGTCTTCCCCTTTCGAACCTCCCATTTAAAAACATAGTTCCTTCAATAATAATTAGAAAGATCGGGGGCCGAGTTTAGTCATGCATGAATTTTGAGTTTTGCCAGCCGAATCTGAAAATTACCCGCCGTTTATAAAAAAATTGTTAAAAATCAAAAAAATTAGATCAAACGAACATGTCATTCTGGTAAAATATTTTTATAATTTAAGGTTTGGCTGTCCTAGTATTTTACCGGTTTTTGCATCCTGCAAAGCTTCCGCATCCTGCGCACGCCCCTTACCAACATCCATGTAGGCAAAACCTGCATACACTACATCCATGTAGATAACAGAATTAATGAACTCTCTTCTATTGCTTTAAAAATTAGTCGTAAATGGATGAATGACCAAGGAAAGTCTTCACCGTTTGAATCACCCGCTTAGTTTAATCTACTCAACGAAAATTCTAAATAAAATCGGAGTTCCGAGTTTTGTCATGCTTGAATTTTAAGTTTAACAAGCAAGAACTAAAAATAACTCACCATTTCTAAAATAATCATTATAAATAATTTGAAATAACAATATTTCCCTTAATATTATTATTTATCATCAAAAATAAGATGTCCTATTATTATCTAATTTTGTTCTAACACCAAACTGATTGCATCCAGCTTGAACTCTTTTGAATATTTCTTTCTTTTTGTCATTTTTTTTCTCCAGTTAATTAAATTATCTCTTAACTGGGTTGTGCAATCTATTAGACCACGTCAATATTTTCCTTGATATTATTATTTATCATCAAGAATGGGATGTCCTATTATTTAGAAGGGGCAAATTGTGGCGAAGCCACGCTTTAATTTGTCCCGCTTGCCAAACTTGTTAGCTTTATGCATCCGGGTCTACCGCAACCGGTTCTTTTGCTGCGTTATTGGCTGCGGCTATTACCATACTTTGCACTATAGCGGGAGAAGTAAGCCCGACTTGGAATGCTAAAACAGCCCCCATTTTGTCGCCATTTACAATGTAGATTGTTGATACGGCAGCACCTAGTAGTGGCAAACATAAAAAGAGCAGCGCATAAATAATGAATGCCCTTTTTGATTCCATTTTATCTTCTGGCGTGCGGTTTATGTATTCAGCCATTTTTAGGCCGAACAACACTAAACCACCGAAGCATGAAATTGTGACTAAATGTACATTCGCTGAAACTAGATTAACAATTTGTTCGCTAAATATCATCGATTCTCACCCCGCGCGATGAAAACACATCGATGAATTTATCCTTTATTTCGGCTTCTTTTGAAAACCTTACTTTAGTTGTTACCAGCATTCTTCCGTCAGATGACCTTCTTCGATAGACTTTTACTTTTCCTCGAAGCTCGGAATCACCTTTTATAGTATCTACTACCTCTACTCGGTTGGCACCAACTTCTTTAGCAATTCCTTCAATTGTTCGTGCTTTGTACTTGCCATTGTTCAAAGCACCAAGAATTTTTGTAGATCTTTCGTGGGATTTAACAGAGGCCCATTTTCCAGTCGATGGATTTCTACCGACCTTTGATCCTTTCGCCTTCTTACTCATTTAATTCCTCCTTTCCGACTTAACAACACACCGTCTAAAGACGGTGGGTTAACATTAAGGACTGAAAGTCCATTTTTGACCGGCAAAGCCGGTTGATTTACTATTCCACATCAAAGTAATCATTTGGGTTCTTTTCAAAGTGATGCTCTAAGTATTC
>JBFFIY010000207.1:0-7734 GCA_041556195.1 Enterobacterales bacterium | reverse complement strand
TGGTTATTCCCTTAGCAAAATCAATAACAAAGCATAAAGTGATTTTAAACCCATCGTAGAAGTGTTTGAGCTTCCTCACTTTTTTGTTGCCTGCATGGACGCAGGTAAGGGGCGTTAGCAGGATGCGGTAGCTTTGCATTTATAAGGGAACAACCATGATTTCATCAATGCGCCTCGAATTGAGAAAGCTCAAGCACTCTGTAATCAGGCATAATGAATGATTAGGGGTATATCCAATTCGGCACTTTTTTGTTCTATGTGCTATACCTTAGTAAGAGATTTTTATTGTGTTTTAATAAAGGGTTTACGCAACCAAAATGACAGACGGGACTAATATTTCCAATATGACTGAAACTGAGGAATGTACTGTATATGACCAAAAGATATTAGCCATTGATGATGATGATCTGGTCCGCGAAAGTTTATCTATTTATCTGGAAGATAGTGGTTATGAGGTGATTCAGGCCAACTGTGGAACATTAGGGTTAGCATTATTTCGTGAACATTTACCAGATCTGGTTTTATGTGATTTAAGAATGCCAGACATGGATGGTTTAACCGTGTTAAGCCACCTTTCTGAAGAAAACTCAGAAATACCGGTAATTGTCATATCAGGTGCGGGATTAATTCAGGACGTAGTCGAAGCACTTCGACTTGGAGCAACCGATTATTTGGTTAAACCAATAGCTGATTTGCATGTACTTGAGCATGCAGTCAGCTCCGCATTAAAATCCGCAAAATTAGAACGTGAAAACCGTAAATACCGTAATGAGCTTGAAGTTGCTAATAGAGAGCTTTCGCAAAACCTTGATGTGCTGCAAAAAGATCAAGAAGCCGGAAGACAGGCGCAGTTACAATTATTACCCAACCCTGATACAGTATTTAATGGTTATAAATTTGATCACACCATTTTCCCGTCTCTTTATTTAAGTGGAGATTTTCTAGATTTTTTTGAAATTGATGACAGATATATTGGTTTCTACATAGCGGATATCTCTGGTCATGGTGCCGCCTCGGCTTTTGTAACTATGATGTTAAAAAGTTTAATTAATCATCCATTAAGAAGATACCGTTCAGGTGATGATACTTGCATTATTGAACCCCATACTTTATGCGATTATTTGAATAAAGAAGTAATCAGTGCCAATTTAGGCAAACATTTGACCTTGTTTTATGGGGTCATCGATCAACAGAACCATAAATTACAGTATTGTAATGCTGGTCATTATCCAAGACCCATATTATCAATGGGAGGCGAAAGTCACTTTTTGGAAGAGAAAGGTTTTCCAATTGGACTTTTTGATTGGGCAGACTTTGAACTGTCACAACTCTCATTAAATGCAGAATTTTCCCTGGCCATGTTTTCTGACGGAGTGTTAGAGTTAGAAGACCATGATATTCCTCTTGAAGAAAGAGAATTACGTTTAATTGATCTGACAAAGGCTGGACAAGCGGACGTAGCTTCTGTAGTTTCTGAACTGCGGCTGGTGAGTGCGCAAGCACTACCCGATGATATCACTATATTTTTTATTAAAGGTCCTGGAAAATAACATGACATCTAAAGCACTTTATGCATGGCATGAAAATATCTGTGTGATTAAACTCAAAGGTGATGTTCGTTTTACCGAATGCCCTTCCATTGACAGTTTTATTAAAACGGCAATGGAGTCAGAAATGAATCAGGTTCTTCTGGATCTCTCTGAAACTACATTGCTTGATAGCACTGCCTTAGGGATGTTAGCTCAGGTGGCAATTGATGCTAAGGCCAAAGATAAAGCCAAACCTACATTAGTTATTGATAGTAATGATATGATGACATTACTTCAAAGCATCTGTTTTGAAAAGGTTTTTTCTATTGTAAGACCAGATCACTCTAAAACTGAAATGGAGTTTCAAACTGTTAAGTCAGTTCATGTCAACGAAGATGAGTTAGCATCACAAGTTTTAATAGCTCATCAAAACTTAATGCAATTGAGCTATGGTAATCATCTGAGTTTTCAAGATGTTTTAGATGCAATGGATAAACATCAAGCACTAACTAGCTGATTAAATTTCACTTTTTCAACTTATTTCCTTTATAAATAACCTCAACTCTGGATTATCTCGAGTTGAGGTTAGTTAGTTTGATTCAGGTCAACTGTTTCCTACCTATGATGTTATAGCATCGTACTCTCCTTATATATTCCACAAGACAGATCTGTTTGCTCTTTTTGTGGACCAAATTACCTGTGATTTTGTGAGCTTTTGTATGGAGGGGGTTACCCATTGATTAGTTTTTATTCCATAAAAAGTTTAGAAAATTTATAGGCGTTTCTAAAAATGATTATTTTAGATTTAACTATTTTATTGATTAAGTTATTAATATAATGGAAAGGAATATCACCCAGCAGTATGCCAAAATGTTTGGATTTGATCTTAATTCGGACTCGGATCCCAGTGCATATGGACATATATATTCATCTGGTTTTTTGGCTAATCAAGAAGCCTTATATAACCTTTATAGCGGAAGGTTTTTAGGTTTCACCCTGGCTCAGGCTGTTAAAAGTCTTCAGAATCAACAGCATAAGGTTAAAAACGTTTTAGATGATTTGAAAACATTACCCCAATTGAATGATTGGGAACTTTTTAATTTACCTATGGGTAAAACTATACGACTCAGTCAACAGTTCATTGAGAATGTAGATGATGTATTACAACAGGAAGAAAGAACGCGGCTTATAGATTCATTTTCTCCAAAAAATTTAGGCCAGGATGGTTTTTTTCAGAAATATTGGACGGTTAAGCCACCCATATTGTTAGTCCCGGTAACCATAAGTGTATTCTTAAAGCAGATTGCTCAATTATTAGGGCTTACGCCAGAGCAAATAATTGAACTACCTGTTGATAAAGACATGCATATAAAAATTGAATCTTTAGAGAGAATTCTCCATCAGGCTTTGTCAAGGCAAACACCGATTTTGGCGGTAGTGGCTGTATTAGGTTCTGAAAATTTTGGAACGGTCGATCCCATTCATAAAGTTGTACAAGTGAGAGAAAAGTATTCAAAGAAAGGCTTATATTTTCCGATACATGTTGAAGCCTGTTGTGGAGGACATTTAGCCAGTCTATTTCGAACACCTAAGGGAGAGTTTATTTCACAAAAAGATATGGTATTAGAATTTAATAATTTTCCTGATGATGAAACTTATCATGCATATAGTGCTTTAAAAGATGTGGACACTTTAACATTTCAATTACGCTCATATACTGGCGATTCAAAGGAGCCGGATTGCTCTGCTTCTAATTTAGGTGTGGTTATTTATAAAAAACCTGTTTTTACAAAATACAGTGCAAATAAATTTAGTGTGGATAATGCTTTTAATTTAAGTTTTGTTAAAGAAGAGAAAAAAGACATCATTCAAAAAACAAACAAAAGTAGAGTAGTTTCAAAGAAAGTGTTATCTGAGATTGAAAAATCATTGACACTATACCCATTACACAAAGATGGACTCGGCCAGCTCATCAAGCGCTCGATAAATAATTCCGAGTACTTTTTTGAACAAGTTATAGCACTTCAACATAAAGTAAAAAATTTAATTCATATTAATATGCCTGTTAAGCAAAATACTAATGTAATTTGTTTGGTGGCAAGCCCATCTCAAAATAAAAATGTAGTCGTAACCAATCAGTTTTCAGAAACTGTCTTTTTAAAGCTAAAAGCTGTACTTCAGAAAGAAAAGAATAATAATTTATTTTTTTTGGAAAATACTCATCTTTCAAGAAAGGATTTATCAACAGCTGAAGCCTCTCGTTTGGCTCTGGTATTAGGCTTTGATAAAGAAAATTTTGTTGAACAAGTTAGAAATAAGAATGAACAGGCAAATCATTTATTCATATTGAAATATTC
The DNA here is from genome assembly GCA_041556195.1 of Enterobacterales bacterium. GTDB lineage: Bacteria > Pseudomonadota > Gammaproteobacteria > Enterobacterales > 21-14-all-40-8. The sequence goes on along the minus strand of JBFFIY010000207.1, from coordinate 3,848 downwards.
TTTTTTCAACAATAGTTCGTTAATTAAAGAAGACAGCAGGAACTATCTTGAGCAGCATTTAATGGTTTTAGAAAATATTTTGATAGATTCACTTCCTGGAACAGGCAATTAAATATTTTTTAATAAACTGATAAGTTAATTGAGTTGTATATGGTTTATGATATATAGCAGCTGGTACCAGCGAGAAGGGAAAGCTCGCCAAGTTCTAATATTTCAATCTCTTTATCTTCTACTTTGATAAAGTTTTTACCAGAAAATCTTGTCATTAAGCGACTGACCGTTTCAACTGTCAGGCCCAGATGATTGCCTATCTGAGAGCGTGTCATAGTGAGTCTGAAGTGAGTTGAAGACAAACCACGACGTTTGAAACGCTGTGAGAGGTTGAGCAAAAAGGCAGCCAGACGTTCCTCCGCACTTTTTTTACCTAATAACATCATTAACTCTTGTTCTTCTCGGATCTCTTGACTCATGATCTTAAATAGCTGGCTCTGTAGGGCAGGTATTACCGCAGAAAGTTCCTGTAATCTATCAAAAGGTATGGCACAAACACTACTGGTTTCCAAAGCTTTTGCGGAGGTAGGGTGAGTGCCGCTACTAATGCCATCCATACCAATAATTTCACCGGGTAGAAAAAAACCGGTTATCTGTTCGTCACCATCTTCAGTGGTTGCGGTGCTAACAAAACTACCAGATCTTACCGCGTAGACTGATTCAAATTTCTGGCCTGCATGAAAAAGAGGTTTATTTTTTTGGAGTGTATTACCACGCTGAACAATGCTTTCAAGGTGATCGACTTCTGATTCAGCCAACATGACAGGCAGACAAAGTTTTCTGATGGAGCAGTTGTTGCATTTAATGGGGGATAAAGTGGATGAAACACCCAAGCTTGAAGTTGCTTTTTGCTGCATAATCAAAATATCCTGATCTGAATTGGGCATAGTATACCACAGCAACTATTTTCATTTATAGTAGAATTATTGTAGTTTCAAGGGAAAAAGAACCATTTCATTTATGGGGTTTTTATGAGGTGATGTGTATTAACATATTGTTTTTAAACAAAAAAAAGAGTTTTTCAGTGCTTAATGTCTTTAAGGAGTGTAATATAGAGGTTGTTTTCTCGTTCTGTGAAATATATGTCTGACAAAAACTACCATTTAGTCAAATTTAATTAATAATGATACTAACAAACATGTTTTGAAAACGATTAGAGGTATTTATGAATTTATCTGAACTATTAAAAGAGCGACATTCAGTACGAGCCTTTACCAGGCAGCCTGTTAAGCAGGAACTATTGCTACAGATTTTTACGGATGCACAATTGTCAGTATCAAACTGTAATGTTCAGCCCTGGGAGATCTATGTTATGACTGGTGAGAGAAAAGAAAACCTTAAAAAACAATTAGTTGAGGCTGTTATGCAAGGCAATCCCCCCAATCCGGATTTCGACTGGGTTCCCAGGTATCAGGGCAAACATCGAGACAGACAATTTGCCTCAGCTAATGCGCTTTATAGCTCTATGGATATAGCACGGGAAGATATACAGGCAAGACAGCTTTCTTTATTACGTAACTGGCAGTTTTTTGATGCACCCCATGTTGCTTTTTTTACCATGGAAAAATATCTGGGAATAATGGGAGCTGTAGATTTAGGAATTTATGCTCAAACTTTAAGCCTGTTATTGGAAGAACAGGGTATTTCAAATTGCATGCAGGGTGCATTAGGACAGTTTCCTGCTCCTATAAAAAAAGCCCTTCAATTGGATGATAGTACAGGTATTCTTTTTGGCATGTCATTTGGGTATGATGACAAAGGGGCAAAGGTGAATTTAACTCGAACCAATCGTGCTGATCTCGAAGAGAGCGTCCACTTTCTTGATGATTAGGAGCATATCTCTTGGATTGTCAGGATTCTGACTTTAAAAATTCATATAAACATTCTAAAATAACGCCAAGTTCATCTTCAAGACTTTTAGTCGTTTTACTGGATTTTTCTAATTCTAATGTTGTCTTACTTGCTAATTTCATTAATTGGTCTTCTTGATCATCATCTAGCCCTAAACCGAATAGCATTTGTTCTAATTCAGTCACCATTCCTTGTATTATGTGCATGGATTTTATATTGTGATCATGAATTTTAGAGCTGACATGTTTGATTTGATCTTCAGTAACATCAATAATTTTAACCAATAACTCTTTTCTTTGATGTTTGATATTTTCCTGGAGGAGCACTCTGTTTAAATATCCCTGGGCAATGTCCATTAATACAGCCAGATGGTCTTTTAACCGTCCGTAAAGATTCTCATTATCCAGTGGCATGTTTTTAATGAGTAATACGATACTATTATCTCTGATAATAGTACGTATGCCGCTGCTAAAAATTCGTTTTTCACTATTAGAAGCCTTAACTAAAAATTGTGCTTCCATGGAGTCTTCATCGCAGCCAAAAAATTCTGTTTTCTTATTGATTTTAACCATTATACAAGAGTTTAATTGAAATTCCTGGGTGATAGATAACATTGCATTGCCAATCTCCACTGTTGTATTTAGTTTTTGTCCAGTTTTAACAAACTCTACAATCTGTCCCAGTTCACTGTTAACTGTCATTGCCTCCATGGCAATTTGCATGGCCCCAGCAGCCTCCTCTTTAGCGGTTTTAGATTCTTGAGAACGTTGTAGAGTAGATGATATTTTATTAAACAGATCAGTCGGGTCTATGGGTTTAATAACATATTCATCTCCACCTGCTTCAAAACCAGCCAGGCGTTCTTCTACACTGTCTAAACCAGAAACAAAAATAATAGGCAGGTTTTTTGTTTGGGGATTTTTACGAAGTTGTTCACAAACCTGATAACCATTCATTCCTGGCATGTTAACGTCTAGTAATAACAAATCAGGTAGTTCTTTTTCAATATGAGACAAACAGGATTTACCAGAGTTTACTTCCGAAACAATATAGTCATCTTCCAATATCATTTTTAAAAACAAACGTATTTCATTGGTATCGTCAACGATAAGGATTGTTTCTTTTTGAGTCATTTTTCACCCTTGATTTTTCTTAAATCTAATGTTGCGCTTTAAACAGGTTAATCTATACCCGTGATACCTGCATTTCCAAGTATCACGGGTATATAACAAATATTACTCTAGATAAGTGTAGCAGTTGAATCCTCTTGTTGTATTGATTTAACGCTAAAAATGGCTTTTTAAATAGTGTATTTTGATGAAATGACACTATCTGCTGCCGAGTCTACAATCATCGACTACTACTCTGGCCGAGGATGTATGGGTTTGGTTATATAGTCAACAGCGGCTAAATTCAAACCATATTCTTCTGCATCATTGCCTATGGTTCCAGTAACAAAGATAATTGGGACCAGAGCAGTAGCTGGATCAGCTTTTAATCGTTGGCAAACTTCATATCCATCGATTCCTGGCATCTCTATATCCAGTAAAATTAAATCGGGGTAGGGTTTGTTGAGGAGTATCTTTAAGCATTGCTCCCCACTTTTTGCGATCTTCAGGTGATAATTATCCTTTAAACATGCCACCAATACTTGAATGTTAGTGACTGAATCATCGACAATTAGCACTAATGCTTTTTCAACCATTTATTGGTTTTCCTATTGTTAATATTTCAGATTTATATCAAGAATATCGGTAACTACTCAGCGAGTTGTTAAATGTGCCCGTAGCTGTTCAGGTTTCCTATAAAATGAGCCAGATCGAGGCAAAAAATGTGAGTATATCCCCACATGGATGTGGGTTATGCAGTTAATGCATGGAGCTATTAACTGTCTCGATTATTTGACTGGAAATTGCTCCTGCATTTCCAGCATACCCTACATCCAT
>JBFFIY010000206.1:0-7894 GCA_041556195.1 Enterobacterales bacterium | reverse complement strand
TGGCGGCTCGATGAGTCCGTGTGTTTCGCCATTGCTCAAAAGCAATCACAACTGTTTGAAGTTTATCTTGATTTGACATGTTACGTCCTCCGGTGAGTTCGCAACTAGTAAACCAGATTATATTGTTGGTGTTGAGCTAGGGTCTCGTAAGCTCACAGCAAAAGAGGTTCAATCCCAAATCATTTGGCATCTATACTCACACGATTAAACATGGATCAAACTCTGTGGTTAAAACAAGTCAATTACTTTGGAAGAAGAACGTTTAGAGTTGCTGGAAGTACTGAAGTTATTAAGGAGTTTGCCACTAAAGTAGGTCAACAATGGTTTCAAGGGCAAGGGCATAGAAAGTCAATTTTACAACTTTGACTCAACAAAAAATGTAATCATACAACGAGGCATTAAAAACTTGCTATTCAAACATGTCTAGAAAAAGGTAAATGTAGTTTTTTGAATGAAAATATAAGGTAATCCAATCTAATGGTATTAGATTGGATTGATTTAATATAAAACCAATGAGAAACTACTAACATATTTTATTGGTTTTAAAGTTCGGGTGTCCCACAAGGTTTTTTGCACAAGTATAATTTGAGTACCTGACACAAAGATTCAATATTCTCGCAACTTAAAAACTATTGTGTTTTCGCGTTTATTTCAACATCGGCATTATCAAAACCTAATTTGTAACCTAGTGATACATGGTGATATCTGGCATTTGTATAATCATCATGTATAGCGAAGCCAAAATTATAAACTTGATCTTTGGACAAACTGATATCACTAGCTCTGTCAGAAATTAATTTTCGTTTCATTATTAAAGTCCAACGATTATTTTTAAGTTTAGCTTCAAACTCTGTACCATGATTTGAGCCCATTTTGCGTTCAGCTAAAATATGTCCATCTTCTATTGAACCGTCACCAGATTTATAACGGATAATATCCATAAAATGTTGTGCATCTAATTCAGCTTGTAGTTCTGTGCCTTCTTTTAATTTGTCCCAGCCACCTCTTTTTTTGCCACGTTTACCTTTAACTTCAATTTTGGTACGGCTTTCCTTCAGGTATTTGGTAATGCCCTGGCTAAAATCATATTGTTTAGAGTATTCACTTGCTTCAATAGTTTGTTTGTCAGGTGAGTGAGGCATGCTTTTAGCATCATGATGACAGGTGGCCCAACATCCAGTTCGATCAGCATATTCCACCTCATCCGTTGCAAACATGATAGCTAGTTTCATTGGATTTTCAGGATCCATTTTGCCACCCTCAATAAATGGAACTGGAACATGTTTGGTATCAGGCCAACTAAACCTTAGGTAAAGAAAGCTTTTATCGTAAGTAGAGTCTATTGAAACAGGGACACTGCCTCTTTTATTTGGAATGGGTGTGGTTTCAGCCGTTTTGCCAGTTACAATTTTTTTACCCATATCGGCGGTTTCATTATCATGGCATGTGGTGCATCTGTCTCCACCTTTGATAAAGGGGCGGGCACCACCATGATCCCGGCCATTCATCACCCATTCCAGAGAAGATTCCCCTGGATAAAATAATGTAACTTCTCTATTCGCTGCTTTCGACCAATCAATATTAATATTACTACTTTGCGTGGATTTCTGTTCATTGTTATCAGCCGAACTCGATTTTCCAGATGTTTGTTTAGAAGATTGCTTTTTATAAGATTGAAGTGCTTGCTCAACCGCTGCATCAATTTCAGCTTGCTGATTTTCAAGCACTATTTTTTGTTTTTCACTTTCTTCAATCTTCTGTTTTGCTTCTATAATTTTTATTTCTTCTAATCCTTCTTTAAATAACTCAGGGATCTCTCGTGCAAACTCTGGATTAGGCGCTTCTAAAGTTTCAATTTCTTCATCTGTTAATTCTTCGCGAACAGATTTATGCGCAATACCTTTATGACAGTCTATACAGGTTTGTCCTGTTTCAAAGGCATTCAAATGTTGTTTTCTTGCTCTGGGTTTTTGAAATTTCGGATTCATTGATTCAAGATTATGGCAGTTTCTACATTCACGGGAATCGGTCTCTTTCATGGTATTCCAAACACGTTTAGCCATGAGCAAACGGTTATTGTCAAATTTTTCTGGCGTATCCACTGTGCCTACTAATTTGTGATAGATCTCGTTGCTAGCTTTAATTTTTCTGACAACTTTGTGGATCCAGGGATCTGGTACATGACAATCTGGACAGCTAGCTCGAACTCCAGTTCGATTGGAGTAATGGATTGTGGGTTTATATTCCTGATAAACATTATTTTCCATTTCATGACAACTGATACAAAATTCCAGATTATTTGTCGCTTCCATTGCTGTATTAAAGCCTCCCCAAAAAATGATTCCAACTATAAAGAATATTAAGGCACCCGCAATGGTTGTACCTAAAATTAAGCGACGTGAAAGAAATTCCGAAGTTTTTGTTAGTTGGTTAGACATGTTTTTTTCCTGCATGTTTTAACGATATGAAAAATGTTATTTATAAATATTCTTAGAAATATCCATACTATCTGTTTAAGGGGTTAGAAATTCACTTGATGAAAATAATAAACGGACTTGAAAATCTCAAATCCGTTTATTAAGTTACTAACTCTCTGAGAGTGTTTGACTAAGTTACGTGGTTCATTCGATTGTGAACATTGAATTTACCAGTTGGAGTGGTAAGTCCTTTAATGCGTTTGATTTCTTTAAGTGTTTTCGAATCATAAATAACAATTTCACCTGTTGGATTACTGGCATCTTTACGATTCCATACAGATACCCAAACTTCAGTTCCATCAGCATTGAACTCAAAGTGTAATGCAACTTTGCCTTCTTCTTCAGTGACTCTGATTGTTTTGACTATCTCATGAGTATCTTTATCAAATACCTGTACACTTTGTTGTACTTCTGGCTCTGGGTGTTTGAGTTGATCAGCCCAGACATATTGAGACTTAGGGTGTGTACGGATAAATGCACCAGCTCCATCTGTTTCAACTTCATAGCAAAGTTTCCAGGCCTGCTCTGGATGCCCCATAGGATCATTACCCCAAACGGATACCATTCCAACACCTAGATGAGTGGTTCCGCCAACTGGGCCGCATTTTTTATCAATCCAATTTGCTCCAGGACCAGGATGGGGTTTAGTAGTGACATCAATCATTTTTTCAAGTTTTCTTTCTACAGTATCAACAACGACCATTTTGTCAGAAGCATTTGCTGCAATTTGAAAGTAACGTCCGCTAGGATCGAAGAAGCCATCATGTAAAAACTTGGCTGAATCAATTTTATCAATGCGAAGGTTGGCTAAGTCACTGTAGTCAACTTGCCACATCTGACCAAGCTCTTTTACCGCTACCATAAATGTAGGGGCAAGTGGAGTGGTGTAAATCGCTGCAACTCTGGCTTCATTAACATAGTTACCGTCTATGTTAACCCCTCTGGTAGATACCACCTTGAGTGGGTTAAGAGTTTCTGCGTCCATGATGACAAAATGAGGAGGCCAGTAACCACCGGCAATGACATATTTTCCATCACCTGAAACAGCCACATCTCTCGCGTCATAAGCCATTTTAGTTTCAGCCACCAGCATTTTTTCTGGTTTTTGAAATAAATCAATTTTAGTCACTTTGCCATCTCGACCGATGGTATACCAGAAACGTCCTATTTCATCTTTAGGGTGCTGAGTTTTATGATGTTCTGTACCCTTGATAACATGTACGGCATAGCCAGTATTAACATGAGTAACAATTTTTTTAGTATCTCCATCAACAATAGCAACCTTACCCGCATCACGTTCTATGACAATGAAAAAGTTCTTCCAATTTAAACCATGGAGGGGTTTAGTTGGGTAATCTTTAAGTGCTATATGTTGTTTAGTATGTGTTCTCATCTGAGCTAAGGACATTTCAGGTGGGACAGGGGGCTCCATTTGAATATAGGTCGCCAACATAGAGATCTCTTTTTTGCTGAAGATGTCGTCAAAGTTATTCATTCCACCTTCTGTACCGAAGGTAAGGATCTTCTCTAAACGCGCTTGCCCCAGTTTTTTGGTGGCTTTGGGTTCCAGACTTTTACCCGTTGCTCCTTTTCTTAAGACACCGTGACAACCTGCACATCTTTGAAAATACATCAATTTTGTTTTTTCGAAATCAGTCTCAGACAGGGTGGGTTCTGCGGCGGAAAGGCTTGTTGTAACTCCCGATACGGTTAACCCAACGGCTAAACCTAATGCTGAAAATCCAAATTTTAATTTATTCATAGAGTCTATCCCCAATGGTAATTGTTGTTGATAACGGAGAGTAGATCCAAAATATCTATGTTCTACCCATGTGTATGAAGTATCTACTTTTTTAAAAAACAAGCTTTGATTCAAATCAAGAAAAAAATTTAAGAACCGTGGAAGTTTTTAGTTCAATTGGCTAATTAGATAATTACTGATCCAGGTCAATATAATTGTTAAAATATTGTTAATATCTTGCCTTGAAACTAATAATCATTATAAAACAACAAGTTATAGAGTGGAGTTGATTTTCTTTCGAAGAATGTTTTTATGCTTGTTTTAATTTAAAGAAAGAAATCTCATGGGGCTTGCCCCTGAGTCAAACTAACGCTTGGGGAAATTCCGGTTGGCCGAAGGTCAATAAAATTGACGGTAAGCTCGGTCGCTTGCGGCCGATTAGTCGATTTTAAGGATTTTCTTTTTAATCTTTTTCTAATTATATAATATGAATAAAAGAATTCGTACACTTTTTATGACCGCTGGTTTTACGTTCATTTTTGTCATTGTGGGGGCAGGTTTTTTACTGGGTCCCGATAATCCAGTGTTATGGTTATTATTAGCTTTGTTTGCAACAATGCCTTTTATTTTTAATCGCTCTAATAAAAAGGGTAGAACTGTTTGGAAAGATGAATACAGTGTGGGCGTTCAAGTTTTAGATAACGACCATAAGAAATTAATTAGATTATTAAATGTTTTTCAGACAGCCTATGATTATGAGATGGGAGATCTCTATGAAGAATATGCACTTAAAGAATTAATGGCTTACACTAAATATCATTTTGAAAGAGAAGAAAAACTGATGGAAGATAGCGGTTATCCTGAGTTTGAAAATCATAAAAAGCAACATGCTAGAAAGATCTCTGAAATAAATGAACATATTGATACATATTACCTCAAAGGACAGGTTTGTCTGTATGACCTTTCGATGTATTTAGAGAAGTGGCTTATCAATCATATCAATGGAACCGATAAAAAATATAGCAAATTTTTTCAAGAGAGGAGGAATAAGTCGATTCTTTTGTTCACGGAGCTTTAAGCTATTTTCCTGAGTCTTTTAATCGCTGATCCAAATCCGGAAAATATTGACTAAGTTTATTCAGTTTAGGATTAATAACTAATTGGCAATAAGAACTATTGGGTTGGTTTAGCCAATATCTCTGATGGAATTGTTCAGCCTTAAAAAATGTCTCAAATTTTGATAATTTGGTGACAATTACTTCTTTGGACTTCCCTTTTGACAGTTTTTTCTGGAACTGTTCGATAACCTTCTCCGACTGAATTTTTTGCTCCTGATTATGATAAAAAATAACAGAGCGATATTGAGAGCCTATATCTGCGCCCTGTTGATCTAGAGTTGTGGGATCATGTAAAGAGAAAAATACCTGGAGCAAATCTTCGAATTTAATGGTTTCAGGTTGGAAGGTAATTTGTACTACTTCGGCATGATTTGAAGCTCCTGAACAAACCGCTTCATAATTTGCAGTTTCTTCGCTTCCCCCGCTATAGCCAGATCTAACTTGAGTTACTCCATCAAGTTGCATGAATATGGCTTCAAAACACCAAAAACATCCTCCCCCCAGGGTTGCTGTTGTCATATATCTTATTGCTCAAAATCCATTTTGAAAATGACACCTTCTCTTTTCATCGGTTTTCCATCAACCACAAGTGGTTCAAATTTCATTTGGTAGACTTCTCTTAAGGCCATTTTATCAAACAAATAAACGGGCTCTGCTTCTACAACTTCAGCATGTACGACTTCACCAGTTTCTGATATATCGACTTTGACTCGAACATAACCAGTAGTAACTTCACTTTCTTTCATTGCTTTGGGTTTCTCGGGTTGGGTACTTTCTGCAGCTTGTGCTGAAGTAACTTGTGCTGAAGTAGCTTGTGCTGAAGTAAGTACGGCTAATAGGAATAGTGCAATTTTCATGGTTTATACTTTAATGATTTAACTTGGGGAATATTTTACCATAAGAGAAAAAAACTCCAACTGAATATTTGTAACTTGATTCTATTTGATTGATTTTAATTTGTTTAATTGGTTGTTGTGTTTATAAACGCCTCTTCCAAATAATAAGTGGGTACTAATCAATAGAATAGATTGTAACTAGTTGTTTATTAAGTGATTTCAGGACGGTAATCCTGTTTGATTTCTGGTGACAACAAAAAAAGTGCTAACACTTCTTCTTTAACTGCTTGTTTTTAGGGTTTAAATCTGTTTTTACAGACAGAATTATCCCACTCATTATTCAGAAGACCCTTAGATAAACAGGCTTAAGAAATGCTGTAGAAATTACCCCCAATCATTCATTATGCCTGGTTTCAGTGAGCTTGAACTTTCTCAATTCGAGGCACATTGATTAAATTATTAAAAGCTTTAAAAAAGAGGTATGATTTAAAGATGATTATTCGTACTTCTAAAAATACCATCTACAATATAAAAGAAAATGATGTTACCAGCGAAACGTCGTATTTAACTCGTCGGAAGTTTATTCAAACAGCAGCTTTATCCTCTGTCGTTTTGGCTACACCTGTAAAAGCTAGTGTTTTTGACCTGTTCAAATCAAAAGATAGTAAACCAGTTACTTCATTAAAATCATTGAGTTATAAAAAAAATACGCTTTATAACACGACTGAAAAGCTGACCAATGAATTTAATGCTACTCACTATAATAACTTTTACGAATTTAGTTTAGACAAAGAAGGGCCTGCTCGTTTAGCAAAAAACTTTGTCACTAAACCCTGGCAAATAGAGGTTGAAGGTGAGGCGGAAAATACTGGCGCATATAATCTTGAAGATATTCTTAAAAAACAACAGCTTGAAGAGCGTATATATCGTTTACGTTGCGTTGAAGCATGGTCGATGGTAATTCCCTGGGTGGGTTTTCCCCTGTCTAAATTGCTAAATCAGTTTAAACCCAATTCGAAAGCTAAATACGTTGAATTTACAACTCTGTATGATCCCAAACAAATGCCAGGTCAGAACTCAGGTGTTTTTGGGTTTTCTTCAATAAAATGGCCTTATGTAGAAGGATTAACTATTGCTGAAGCTATGAATCCACTCACTTTTATTGCTACAGGTTTATATGGGAAATCCTTGCCTCCACAAAATGGTGCTCCGCTAAGGTTAGTTGTTCCGTGGAAGTATGGTTTTAAAAGTATAAAATCCATTGTCAAAATTCGCTTTACATCAACTCAACCTAAAAATAGTTGGGCTGTTCAAATACCAAGTGAATATGGTTTCTATGCTAATGTAAACCCTGCAGTTGACCATCCTCGTTGGAGTCAGGCTAAAGAACGCCGCATTGTCGATTCTTCGCTATTCAGTGTAAAACGCATTAAAACACAGCCATTTAATGGGTATGCTGATCAGGTTGCCTCACTCTATTCAGGCATGGACTTACGAAGAAATTTTTAATATGCCAATTCTATGAATAAAGCCTTATGAAGAAAGCTCAATGGATCAGTTACGTGATCAAACCCCTTGTTTTTTTATTGATGTTAATGCCTTTTGTCTTTGTCTTAATGGGGGTAATTGCCTCGATTCAAGCCGATACAGACTCTATCATTTTCCATTATTTTTCAAATAGTTTAGGCGCCGATCCGCAGAAATACATTGTTCACAAAATGG
>JBFFIY010000205.1:0-8064 GCA_041556195.1 Enterobacterales bacterium | reverse complement strand
TTATGACATATATCCGGCGTCTTTATGGCAATGTTTTTTAGTGGTTTATTGCCGCGCCCCCATGAGATTCAAGAAGAAGTCTTATAAGCCATTGTTCCTGACAATTTTGTCGATACTCTCTTCGAGTGTTCTCTTCTCTCACTCAACGCATAAAAAAACCGACTTTCGTCGGTTTCTTTTTTATGGCGGTGAGTGAGAGATTCGAACTCTCGAACGGTTTAACCCGTTACACACTTTCCAGGCGTGCGCCTTCAGCCGCTCGGCCAACTCACCAAATTGTGTACTGAATATTTTATAGTCCTCAGTATAGACTCTAGCGTGAGAGATTATTCCGGGCATCCTGCCCTCCACCCCTCCGGGGCCGTGCTTCGCACGTTCAAAATTGTTCCTGACAATTTTGTCGAACTCTCGAACGGTTTAACCCGTTACACACTTTCCCGGTTGCTCCTTTATTCACATGGATGTCGGTAAGGAGCGTGAGCAGGATGCGGAAGCTTTGCAGGAGCATAAAAACTGTCTGCCGCTCGGCCAACTCACCAAATTTTGTTCTTTAATCTTAACCTACAGTCCAGCATGTAGATTAAGGGCGCATAGACTATACAAATTCTTGATTAGAATCAATCTCTATTTATGTTTAAGGGTATATATTAACCACCACATGATGTATTTCAGTTTATTTGTAATGTAAGGCTTTCGCAGCTCTCATTACCTGATGTTTCATTAAGCAGGTGGGGTTATTAGTACCTAAATTCCATAAAAATCGTCAACTTGCTGAAAATACTCTATTTTTACTACACAACTTATTAAAAAAATGCTAATAGTTGATTAGGTTGTTTCATTATTAAATGATATCTTCGATTATTGTGTCATTTTTTTAACAATGTCCTATTGGTATTGTTTGAAAACTGTTCAATAAATAATAAAAATGATTACATTTTAAAACCCAAGACTGGAAGGTTATCTTATGCAGATCGGTATACCCAAAGAACTCCTCAAAAACGAAAATCGCGTGGCGGCTTCTCCGAAGTCCGTCGAGGCTTTTATCAGACTAGGTTTCACTGTAGTGGTAGAGAACAATGCTGGTGCTAAAGCCAGCTTTTCTAACGCTGATTTTGAAGCCGCTGGTGCTGAGATAAAAAGTGCAGCTGATACCTGGGAGGCTGACATTATCTTAAAGGTCAATGGGCCAAATGAAGATGAAGCTGAGCTGATAAAGAAGGGGGCTACACTGATAAGTTTTATTGCTCCGGCACAAAATCAGGCTCTATTGAAACAATTTGCTGAAAATAAAGTTAATGTTTTAGCAATGGAATCCGTGCCAAGAATTTCACGGGCTCAGTCCATGGATGCTTTGAGTTCCATGGCCAATATTGCCGGTTATCGTGCTGTTGTTGAGGCTTCTCATCAATTTGGTCGATTTTTTTCCGGGCAAATCACAGCGGCTGGTAAAGTACCTCCAGCTAAGGTGATGATTATTGGCGCTGGAGTTGCTGGTTTGGCGGCTATTGGTACTGCCAGTAGTTTGGGGGCAATTGTTAGAGGTTTTGATACCCGTCCTGAGGTAAAAGAACAAATAGAAAGTATGGGTGCTGAATTTTTAGAGATGGATTTTGAAGAAGAAGACACCGGTTCCGGCGATGGTTATGCCAAGGTGATGAGTAAGGCCTTTATTGAGGCTGAAATGGCTTTGTTTGCAGAACAGGCCAAAGACGTTGATATTATCATCACTACCGCTATGATTCCGGGCAAACCAGCACCAAAATTAATCACTACAGAAATGGTTAAGTCAATGAAGTCTGGCAGTGTTATCGTTGATTTGGCGGCAGGAGGCGGTGGAAATTGTGAGCTCACTTCACCAGGTAAATCAGTCAGTAAGCATGGCGTTAAGATTATTGGTTATACCGATTTACCATCCAGGCTTCCCGGTCAATCCAGTCAGCTTTATGCCAATAATCTGGTTAATTTAATGAAGCTTCTTTGCAAAGAGAAAGATGGAAACATAGATTTGAATTTTGATGATGAGGTTATTCGGGGTGTGACAGCGGTGAAAGATGGCACAGTTACCTGGCCCCCACCTCCCATTCAGGTTAGTGCCGCACCAGCTCAAAAAGTGACACCAGTGGAAGTTGTAGCTGCTGTAGAAGAAGAGCCTAAAACAAGTCATAAAAAGCATATCGCCATGGCTGTTGGCGCTATCTTTTTAGGCTGGATAGCGAATGTTGCTCCGGCTGAATTTTTATCACATTTCACGGTATTTCTGTTGGCTTGTATTGTTGGTTATCATACTGTCTGGAATGTTAGTCATGCTTTGCACACGCCTTTGATGAGTGTCACCAATGCCATTAGTGGCATTATCGTGGTGGGTGCTTTGTTGCAGCTGGGTAGTGAAAATACATTAGTGTTAGTGTTGGCAGGGTTTGCGACACTTATTGCCACCATTAATGTGGTGGGTGGTTTCGTTGTGACTCAGCGTATGCTGAAGATGTTCAGAAAATAAGGGGAATACAATGTCTTTAGCAATTTTTAATTTAGTGGCCTCATCGGACACACCTGATCTCGGTGTGAAGGTCCAATCTCTTGTAGATTCCGTTTTACATACTACACAGCATACTCCCAACGTTGTTGTCGGTGCCTATTTGGTGGCTGCATTGTTGTTTATTTTCAGTTTAAGTGGTTTAAGTAAACAGGAAACTGCTCAAACAGGAAACTGGTACGGCATTATCGGTATGGCAATTGCGTTAGTTGCCACTATCTATAATCCTCAGGTCAAGGGCATGGAAATTCTGGTTGGAGCAATGGTAGTTGGTGCTCTTATTGGAACTCGTCTTGCGTTAAAAGTAGAAATGACTCAGATGCCAGAACTGGTTGCTATTTTGCACAGTTTTGTTGGCCTGGCGGCGGTTTTCGTTGGCTATAATAGTTATCTAGATCATCATCAACCTGTTGGTGTGCTACTCAATATCCATCTGGTTGAAGTTTTTCTTGGAGTGTTTATTGGTGCAGTAACTTTTACCGGTTCAATTGTTGCCTTTGGAAAACTGCGCGGCACTTTTAATTCCTCGGCATTAATGTTGCCTCATCGTCATAAGATGAATCTGTTGGCAGGTATTGCCTCGGTCATTTTAATGGTCAATTTTGTCATGAATGACGGCACTGATTTCACTCCCTTAATTGTCATGACTATTATTGCATTGGTCTTTGGTTGGCATATGGTTTCATCTATTGGTGGTGCCGATATGCCGGTGGTTGTATCCATGCTTAATTCGTATTCTGGTTGGGCAGCTGCAGCAGCCGGTTTCATGCTTAATAACGATTTACTTATTGTTACCGGTGCTCTGGTTGGTTCATCTGGTGCAATCCTTTCATATATTATGTGTAGGGCTATGAATCGCTCATTTATCAGTGTTATCGCTGGAGGTTTTGGTACTGTGCAGGTTAATGCTGATGATGTTGATTATGGCGAACATGTTGAAGTAAGTGCTGAAACAGTCGCGGACATGCTCAAAGAAGCCAAATCTGTGGTGATCACACCTGGTTATGGCATGGCTGTAGCTCAAGCACAATATCCTGTGTATGAAGTAACACAGGCCTTGAGAGCTAGAGGTATCAACGTGCGTTTTGGGATCCACCCTGTAGCAGGCCGTTTACCCGGACACATGAACGTGTTATTAGCTGAAGCTAAAGTGCCTTATGATATCGTATTAGAAATGGATGAGATTAATGATGATCTTGCTGAAACAGATGTGGTATTGGTGATTGGTGCTAATGATACGGTTAACCCAGCCGCTCAGGAAGATCCAACCAGTCCAATTGCCGGTATGCCAGTATTAGAGGTATGGCACGCTAAAGAGGTGATTGTATTTAAGCGTTCAATGAATCCTGGTTATGCTGGTGTGCAAAATCCATTATTCTTTAAAGAAAACACTTCTATGTTATTTGGTGATGCTAAAGACAGTGTGGAAAAAATCTTTAAAGCTTTGTAATTTGTTAGTGCAAATAAGAAAAGCCCATGTTTTGCAACATGGGCTTTTTTTTGCTTTGTAATTTTCTGTTATTTCTAATTCGTCCGTTATTGATTAACAACTTTGTCATTCATTGAGCCTTCAGCATTCTTGCCAAACCATGATAATTGAGGGTGGAGTTTTACCACTTCACCAATAATAATCAGGCTAGGTGGTTTAATAGAAGCCTGCTCCACTTTAGCAGCAATATTAGTTAAATCACCTATCACAATTTTTTGATCCGGCATCGTACCCTTATGAATAATGGCAACGGGTGTTGTTGCTAACAGGCCATGTTCTATCAACTTTTTACAGATGATCTCAAGCCCATGCATTCCCATGTAGATCACGGTTGTTTGCCAGGGTTGTGCTAATGCTTGCCAATTTAAGTCTACGGTTCCGTCTTTTAAATGGCCTGTTGCAAAAACGACTGACTGGGCATAATCTCTATGGGTTAATGGAATGCCACTATAGCTTGAACATCCGGAAGCAGAGGTAATACCGGGTACCACTTGAAAGCTAATATTATGGTCCATCAGGGTGGCAATTTCTTCACCACCTCGTCCGAAGATGAATGGATCGCCACCTTTAAGTCGTACAACTCTTTTTCCTTCTTTAGCCAGTTTGACTAATAATTCATTAATTTCATCCTGAGGAAGCGTATGCATATCGGATTTTTTTCCGACATAAATTTTTCGTGCATCGCGCCTGGCTAACTCTACTATCTGTTTGGAGATTAGTCGATCATAAACCACCACGTCCGCTCTTTGTAATAATCGGACTGCTTTAAAAGTCATTAACTCAGGATCACCTGGTCCACCGCCTACAAGCGAAACTTCGCCTGACGTTGATAAACACTCATCACCTTTTTCCAGTAAATTCTGTAGTAACGTTTCACCTTCCTGATTTTGTCCAGCGTAAACTTTATCTGCTACTTCTCCTTCAAATATCTGCTCCCAAAAACGTCTTTTCTGAGTAAAACTATCAAATTTGTCTTTAACGGGTTGACGATATTTTTGAGCAAGTTTAGCCAGAGTTCCAAGAGCCATAGGGATCATGGCCTCAATTCGGGTTCTTATCAGTCTCGCAAGCACAGGAGCACTACCCGAACTGCCAACAGCTATTATCATGGGTGAACGATCAACAATGGCTGGGACGATAAAACTACATAATTCAGGATTATCAACCACGTTGACAGGTATATTTAAAACTTTGGCCTGCCTGGAGATATCTTCGTTTAAAGGGCCATTCGATGTAGCAACTATCACCAAAGTCACACCATCAAGATCGGAGGGCTGGAAAATTCTTTGTTGACATTCAACGGCTGGTTTTAATTGATAAATCTCAGGATGGAGATCTGGGGCAACTAATTTAACACTGGCACCAGCCTGAAGAAGGAGTTCGGTTTTTCTTAGAGCAACCTCCCCTCCTCCTACAACTAAACACTTTTTCTGCTTAATATTTAAAAATACGGGTAAGAAATCCATTGTTGTTCTCATAGAATATCTAAGATGGGACCTACTATGAATTAATTGTGTTCAATCTGCATTGATTCATATCAACATGTTATACCGCAACTGAGTTTGAGCACCTGAGTCAACCAGTTAAACCATCAATTCTAGGTCGAATCAATATCCCGGCATAGCTGGCCACAAAACAAAGCATCGATATTATCCAAAGGATCCCGCTCAAAACAGCTGTAGAGCTATATAGTTCAGGTAGTATTAATGGAATAAAAACCCGAACTGCAGCTGATAGAGAAATAAGTAAAAACCCCACAACGACTAACACAGGTGGCGCTAACAAACGCCCTGTATGCCCGAGAGAAACACGTGCAATCATGCCTAAAATCATGCCACTAACTCCACCAATAGTTAAAGCGTGCAAAGCTAAAAATGGAGACCAATACCCCCATGCGGCACCAGCCATAAGAGCATAACCTATAAGCAACCAATAGTAAGAAACATGCAAAACCCACAATATGGGGAGTTTCCAGATTTGTTTGTGATGCCATGTTATCACTCGAAAACCCTGTATTAATAAAGCAGATAATGAGGCCAAAGCAATGGGTAACCCGGTGAAACCTGTTTGATGAACAATCACATAAATGATGGCTGAGATAATAGCTGCCACGTCCAATGTTAGAATACGTTGTATTGGCCGACCTACACCTCTCTCAGTAAAAAAAGGGATGACCCTTCCCCCCATTACCACAATCATTAAGATAACTAAATCAACGCCCAGATAGAGTCCGATATGGAGGCCCGATTGAGTAAGTCCCAATTGCTGAGCATGCATTAATGCATTACCAAACCAGAGTGATAATAAGATGGGGATAAATATAAAATTACGCATTTGGCGTGCTTTGATCACGGGTATTGCTAAAGCCAAACTCACCACTAATAAAAAACTTAAATCTATTATTGCTACCCAGGCTCCCGGTATTGATAACCAGGGAGCCATACGTCCTGCAACCCATAATAGAAAAAGCCCTATGAGCGGCCTACCAGATATGGTATTTAAACCTGTCCATGTTTTCGCAGCGGTTAATAAAAATCCTGAAATAATGGCAACTGTAAAACCATACAACATTTCATGACTATGTAATGTTTGAGGACCCCAATAACTCTGGCTTAAATACCAACCAGCGTAATGCATGATCCACATCACTAACCCGAGCAAGGCAAAAAGGGGGGCAAACAAAAAGAAAGGACGAAAAGCCAATTGGAATAAGGCGAATGACGACACAGCTTTTGGAGGTTCCTGGATATTTAGCATGTTATATTTTTGTATAATTATCAAGTAAATGGAGGTTAATGGTTTTTTAAAAAAATAATTGATCAGTGTTAAGGAACTTTGGTTAACAACAATTTAAACTGTTAGCGGTCAAATATCAATTTTTAGAGACTGATAAAATGAGTAAAATGATCGAAAAATTAAAAACAGAGCATCAATATTGTGATGAAATATTTTGTCAATTCGAAGAATTAGTTGATATGGAGCAGTGGGACAAAGCTAATGTTGTATGGGATCAATTCACTAATGCTTTAAAAAAACATATGGAGTTTGAAGAAATACAATTATTCAAACAATTTGAAATTTCTACCCATTCATCGTCAAAAAGCGGTCCAACGGCTATTATGAAATTAGAACATGACCAAATTAGAGAATATCTCTCTGTGCTATCTAACACTTTGAAAGTTCAAGATAAGGGAGCAATACTGGACGCTGCCGACAATCTTATGATTTTAATCCAACAGCACGCTATGACTGAAGAATCAATTTTATATCCTCTGTGTGATCAACACCTGAAGCCTAATCAATTTAACCTGTCAGCCTGAGTACCTAAAGAAGCTTTACTTATGAAAAAAAACAAACCCTTAGATAAATGGCTACCCTTATTAGCTATGCCCATTAAACTCTTACCTGCACGCCTGCTACAACCTGTCATTCATCCATGTTTGTTAATGATTGAAAAAGTACTTGATGAAAATGACTGGAAGTTTTTCAATGATAAATGGATCGAAATAAATATGAGTGATATTCAATGGTCAGTACTCATTTCAACCAGGAATAGACAATTATTTTGCTCTCCAACACATATGTTGTTCAGCCAGAAAAAAATTGTTGCTGATGCCACCATATCCGGCACAACCTCAAGTTTCTTAAAATTGGTCGATCAGCAGGTTGATCCGGAAAGCCTTTTCTTTCAACGCCAATTAAAGCTTTCAGGAGATACCGAGTTAGGTTATTGGTTTAAAGCCATTTTAGATAGAATAGATAGAAATAAGCTTCCATCTATCTTTAAAGGGATGAGTGATTTATCAAACAAGTTGCAAACCAGGGTGCTGAAAACTGTTTAATATACCCCTAATCATTCATTATGCTTGGAAACACGCATTTATACCCGTGATACCTGGAAATGCAGGTTTCAGTAAGTCAAGAAGCGTCCATATTCGAGGCTTGAAGCTACCGCATCCTGCTCACGCCCCTTACCTACGTCCTGTAGGCAAAGCTTCCGCATCCTGCTCACGCCCCTTACCTACGTCCTGTAGGCAAAGCT
>JBFFIY010000204.1:0-8083 GCA_041556195.1 Enterobacterales bacterium | reverse complement strand
GTTTGATTTATTTCCTATTTTCAAATGGTTACAGGCGCGGCCTGTCGGTCACACCCGTAAAAAATAGAGTTTTCCATAACTCTGTTTGACTTGTAAACTAATTCGGGTGGACGGTGAATGAATAAAACACCGTCCTTAATTTTGTTTAAAAAGTTTGATTTTCAAAAATAGTGCCTTTTATATAAAGGTTTCCAACGTTGTCAATTTTCATTAAATTATCACCATTAGGTCCTACAACAATAAGGTTGCTGCCGCCACCAATTTTCCATAAATTACCAGTTTTTCTGTTATCTAATGTTATGAAAGGATTTCCCCAATTAGAGATTTTCAAAAGGTCTCTAAATGAGGAAATAGTTGAATTGTTACTAATTATCAATAATGGGACGTTTGATGTTTCATTTTTTTGAATATCCAATGCAGCCCCTGGACTAACCGTCCCAATCCCAACATTACCACTAGAAGCAATATTCAATGCATCACTTGGCGCCCCAGGAAAAATCCTAAAAGGCAGAGTGCTACCATTAGTAGCATCACGAATAAAGAAGTTGGCTTCGTTACCAGCTACATCCCAGGTTTGAGGTTGGAAACCTGAACTGCCATCTTGTTCCAGGCGCATGGTGGGGGTGTTGCCTGTTTTGATATGGGCATCGACTACGGGTGTTGATGTGCCCAGGCCTAATCTGCCGCCGTCATCTACATAAAGGCTATGGCTCGGTGCATTGCCTTCGATAGTGAATGGTGTTCTGCCGCCGTCGATATCGTCAACAGAAAATTTATTTAATCCTCCGTTGGCTGAGTCGTTAAAGGTAATTTGCCAGTCTCTTGAAGGAAATGATGCTGTACTACTGGTGTCTTGGGCTCTTATTCGAAGGTTATTTTCCTTTAAGCGCAGTGTATCAAAACCGAAAGATTCACCGTTGACGCAGTCCATTCCTGCACAGATACTTCCATCAACAATGAGATCATCAAGAATAACCTGATCGGCTTGCACCGGAGTTGTTAGAGCTATAGCAGCAAAAATGGCAGTTATAGGAGACAAGTTCTTTTTAGTTAAATTCATTTTCATATACTCCTATTGATCCATTCTTGATTGTTGTTCGTCAATATTATCAAAGTGTGCAATTTGACCATCGATCACTCTGAAATGTCCGCTTTGAGATAGGCTTTTATTGACAAAGGTGCTGGCATTATCACCACGTCCATTGTTCAACGAGTCTCTTATTTTTATAATCTCGTGATCAGCAGCTTTGATTTCGTACTTATAGACGCCATCATCCAAAGAACCAAAATCTTGCATATCTAAAGAGGGTACACCTTTTTTAGAAAATACAGATGCCTGGAATCCATTTGGACCTGTGACAGATAAGGTGGCGTTAGTCATTGATTTTTTTGATGAAAAATCTACTCTTGTGCCCTGAAGTTGTTCGAATGCCAAGGGTTTGGCTTCGATGATTTTTAGATTTTTTGCTTGAGAATATGTGGATATGCTGAATGCAATCGTTGATACAGCTAATAATATCGGTAATTTTATAGTCATCTTTTACGTCCTCTGGTGAACTGCTTGTCCGTTTGTGAATAGTATTAGATTTATAATAGTTGAGTTTTCCTGGTTTTTCATTCAATAAAAATTTAATTGAAATTAAACATTGTTATTTTCTGCAAACGTTCCCAAGAGTAGTCTTTTTGTAAACTATCATCATCTGCAGAATATAAAAAATTATACATCTAATGTAACAAATAATCTAGTTGGAACGTCCGTATCGGTTACTCTATTTATGTTGATTGTAGATGTAAATCATGTTGGTTGTAGATGTAAATCATGTTGATTGTAGATGTAAATCATGTTGATTGTAGATGTAAACCGGAATTTCAGCCAATTTAATGTTTAATTTGCATTTTTGATTATCTTTTTCTGATTCACTATAATCTATATCGAAATATTTTGATATAGATTAAAGGATTTGATATACTCCCGCCCATAATGACTCATTCCGCATTAAAATTTGATGATTTGGCGAGTTCTTCAGAGTTGTCAAAGCCAAGTCAAACTACCTTATTAGCTTTCTGTAAAGCCTGTTCCGATCAACTGCGTCTGGATATTTTACGAGTTTTAAGTAGAGACTCTTTTGGCGTTTTGGAGTTGTGTCGTATTTTTGATGCGAAACAGTCTGGTTTAAGCCATCATTTAAAAATTCTTGCCAATGCTGAATTGGTTATCACTCGTCGTGAAGGTAATTCAATATTTTATCGCCGTTCTCATATCTTTGCAGGCAATAGTTTTGCAGGCAATAGTTTTGCAGGATATGATTTAGCCGATTTACAACAAGCTTTATATCAAACGGTTGATCAACAAACTTTACCTGAAGCTGTTCTTGAAAGATTAAATCAGGTCCAACAGGAAAGAGCGTCTAATTCAGAAGCTTTTTTCAGCGTAAATTCAGATAAATTTAGCAAGCAACAAGAACAAATCGCTGCATATGAATTGTATGGTCCTAATGCGATAGATTTTGTTAAAGCCTGTTTTAAGGTTGAATCAGACACGGTTTTGGAGGTGGGGCCTGGTGAAGGCGCATTTTTAGCTGAGCTATCTCCTGTTTTTAAAACGGTTTATGCTTTGGATAATTCTAGCCAGATGTTAGAAAAGTCACGCCAATCTATTGATAAGAAAGGCTTAAATAATATCCACTTTATTCATGGTGACACCCAGTCTGATAAATTGTCTGAACTGAAAATAGATTGTGCCGTGATGAATATGGTTTTGCACCATATTCCCTCACCAGCCACTATTTTTACTGATTTGGCTTTGGTGATGAAAAAAACAGGGCAATTGTTTGTAACGGATCTTTGTCATCATAATCAAGGCTGGGTGCGAGGTTCTTGTGGTGATTTATGGTTAGGTTTTGAACCTGAAGATCTAACCAATTGGGCGGAGCAAGCTGGTTTTAAAACGGGTGAAAGTATCTATCTGGCACAGCGCAATGGTTTTTGTGTCCAGATAAGACAGTTTTTGTATGAGTGAAAGAACAACAGGGTATAAAACTCTATTTTTTAGTAAGTTCAATCAGTTAAATTCAATTAGGTAAATTTAAGAGGAACGTGTAATGTCTGAATATTCGGTTTTTACTTCAGAATCAGTATCTGAAGGACATCCTGATAAAATGGCCGATCAGATTTCTGATGCGGTAGTTGATGCAGTAATTAAAGATGATCCCAATGCCAGAGTTGCAGTTGAGACTATGGTTAAAACTGGTATGGCAATTGTCGCTGGTGAAATGACTACCAAAACTTATGTGGATCTGGAAGATCTGATCCGTGA
The DNA here is from genome assembly GCA_041556195.1 of Enterobacterales bacterium. GTDB lineage: Bacteria > Pseudomonadota > Gammaproteobacteria > Enterobacterales > 21-14-all-40-8. The sequence continues at coordinate 4,767 of JBFFIY010000204.1, read as the reverse complement.
AGTTATCCTTGATATTGGTTATAACAGTTCTGATGTCGGCTTTGATGGAGCCAGTTGCGCGGTAATCAATGCAATTGGTAAGCAGTCACCAGATATTGCTATGGGGGTTGATGCAGGTGAAGGTAAAGAACAGGGCGCTGGTGATCAGGGGCTGATGTTTGGTTATGCTACTAATGAAACCAGTGTATTAATGCCTGCACCTATTCAATATTCTCACCGTTTGGTTGAGCGTCAGGCTTATTTGCGTAAAAATAATGTACTGCCCTGGTTACGTCCTGATGCAAAAAGTCAGGTCACAATGCGTTATGAAAATGGCAAGCCTATTGCTATTGACGCTGTCGTATTATCTACCCAACATGATCCAGATATTTCATTAGAGAACTTGCGTGAAGCTATTCTGGAAGAAATCATTAAACCTGTCCTTCCAGAAGAATGGTTACATGCAGATACCCTGTACCATATTAACCCAACAGGTAAGTTTGTTATTGGTGGTCCAGTAGGTGATTGTGGACTTACTGGACGTAAAATTATCGTTGATACCTATGGCGGTATGGCTCGTCATGGTGGCGGGGCATTCTCGGGTAAAGATCCATCCAAAGTTGATCGCTCAGCGGCATATGCTACACGTTATGTGGCTAAGAATATTGTTGCCGCTGGATTAGCTGATCGCTGTGAGATTCAAATCTCGTATGCTATTGGTGTAGCTGAACCCACTTCTATTTCTATTAATACCTTTGGTACTGGAAAGATCAATGATGAAGCTATTATTACTCTGATTAGAGAGCATTTTGATCTTAGACCTAAAGGCATTGTCGATATGCTTGATCTCAAGCGTCCAATTTACCGTGCTACAGCTGCTTATGGTCATTTTGGTCGTGAAGAAGCCGACTTTACCTGGGAAAAAACCGATAAAGCAGAAGTATTAGCAAAAGCACTTTAAGAAGAACAGGTTTGAGTTGCAAGTTACGACAAAAATGCAGGAGCAATTTTTGAACAGCTTTAGCTGGCCCGAAGGGTGAAAAACATGGATGTTTTGAGTAGTTACGAAAAAAGAGTTAATTAAATTATTTAAATAAATAGATTTTAAACATTTAAAGAAGGATAGGAACATGACAACCGATTATAAAGTTGCTGACATTAGTCTTGCTGATTGGGGTCGTAAAGAACTCTCAATTGCTGAGTCAGAAATGCCAGCATTAATGTCTTTAAGAGAAAAATTTGGTGATTCAAAACCTTTAGCTGGTGCTAAAATTTTGGGTTGTATTCACATGACTATTCAGACGGGTGTTTTGATTGAAACTCTGAGTCTGTTAGGTGCTGAGGTGCGCTGGTCATCCTGTAATATCTTTTCTACTCAAGATCATGCTGCGGCTGCCATTGCTGCTGCCGGTGTTCCTGTTTATGCATGGAAGGGTGAAACTGAAGAAGAGTATGAATGGTGTCTTGAACAGACAATTATGAAAGATGGTAAGCCATGGGATGCCAATATGGTATTGGATGATGGTGGTGATTTGACCCTGATGCTTCACGAAAAACATCCTGAGATGCTCGACAACATTCACGGGATCACCGAAGAAACGACTACAGGTGTGCATAGACTCCAGGAAATGTTAGAAAAAGGTACATTAAAAGTTCCTGCCATTAACGTTAATGATTCTGTTACTAAGTCTAAGAATGATAATAAATACGGTTGTCGCCATTCTTTAAATGACGCGATTAAACGTGCGACTGACCATTTGTTAGCAGGCAAAAAAGCCCTCGTTATCGGTTATGGTGATGTGGGTAAAGGATCGGCACAATCACTTCGTCAAGAAGGCATGATTGTTAAGGTTTCTGAAATTGATCCTATCTGTGCCATGCAAGCCTGCATGGATGGTTTCGAAGTTGATTCTCCTTATATCAATGGAGTTAACACTGGAAAAGTTGAAGATACTAACAAAGCCCTATTGCAAAATACCGATTTAGTAGTAACCACTACGGGTAATTTAAATGTGTGTGATGCTGCTATTTTACAATCATTAAAATCTGGTGCGGTTGTTTCTAATATTGGTCATTTTGACAATGAAATTGATACAGCTTTCATGCGTGAAAACTGGGAATGGGAAGAAGTTAAACCTCAGGTTCATCTTGTTCATAGAGATCAGGCTAGCAATGATTACTTGATTTTATTATCTGAAGGGCGTTTGGTGAATCTGGGTAACGCAACAGGCCATCCATCAAGAATTATGGATGGATCTTTTGCTAACCAGGTTTTGGCTCAAATTCATTTATATGCGCTTAAATTTGCTGATCAGGACAATGCTGAAATCACTCTAACTGTACTGCCTAAAAAGTTGGATGAAGAAGTTGCAGCTCACATGGTTCGTGGTTTTGGTGGTGTTGTGACCAAACTAACGCCTGAGCAGGCTGAATACATTAATGTTCCAATTGATGGTCCGTTTAAAGTGGATTCTTATAAGTACTAAGTTTCTCAAGTACAGAGCTTTACCAAAATTGTGTTTTGGTGGGCAATGCCCACCTTACGTAACCTGAATTCTGTGTAAGAGATTTTCACCACGAAGGGCACGAAGCACACGAAGAAAAAGAAAATATGCTGACAATTATTGGAAAAATTATTATTTTAACCTGTTTGATTCAATGTTTTTTCAATCCCTTATAAAACTTCGTACCCAGAGCACTTCGTGGGGTAGGCTCTGTTCTTTGTGGTAAATAAAATCTTTTTTTCTTATTCAGAACTGAGGCTACGTAGAATTTCATTATTTGATGTAGGGTGGACATTGCCCACCCTACGTTAACAGCTACTCTTTTCGTTTTAACTTGCAGGGTTTTTGAAGACCAGGCTGTTTGAAATAGTATCAAATTGTTCAAGGAAGATTTTACTGGTTTCAGGATCTGTAACACCTTGAATAATAAGATATTTATGTTGTTGAAAAACCAGGATCTGATAAAAGTTCACTGGCTTCTCTGTTGGCTTGTGCATGGCTGTTGCCAGGATCTTATAAGCTCGGATCCCATCAATTTTAGTTTCTGTTTCTAGTTGTATTTCAAAATTTGAATAGTCTTTAAGTTGTTCAAGCTTGTTTTTTGAAAAGGCGACTATATCTATGATTTCTTCTCTATTAATATCAGAACCAATGACAAGTGATGGAATTAATTTGATGGCTTTTGAACCAGTTGTTTTTTCGGTCAAAATCACCATTTTAGCCGTTCTTCTAGTGAACTTAAGATCTTTGGATTGACTGAATTTAAAAGGCAGTCCTTTAAAAAGTTGAGTGTAGGCATCACGTTCCCATATGACATTAACTAATGCTTCCTTTAAAGACGCAATGAGCTGGGTTTGACCAGACTCCGGGGTTGATGCTGTAACACTTACCGCACTAAATTGATCACCGAAAAGTAATATCCATTTATGGAATTTATGGTTGGAAATTTTCTCTTTAATGCTTAACAACCAACCTTGCTGGCCACTAATTTCTATAGCTTCACTACTTAGCGTAACAGTTGATTTTGAGAGTAAATTGGCTGATGCCATATCTTTTTGTAAAGATGTTATTGACTGGTTATATTCCTGGATCTTGATGGTTGAAAAGGTTTCGATTTGCTGAAATCCGGTAAATCCCGTTGCTTTTTCAAATCCAGCGGGTGGAATAATCGAAATTTTAGTGGTTGCAAAGAGGTTATTGGATAATAGCAGGGTGATTAACAAGGAAAGGTAGATTATAGTCCGAGTAATAAACAAGTTTATGTGCAGAAAGTGCAATTTATCCAGGTTCAACATGGGGTAGCCTAAATGGGTTGATGGAATTTATGGGGTCTAAGCTTAAGCGGTTTTGCATAATTTTTCTAGGTATATCAAAACTTGGTTATTAAGACGTTAAATTTAATAGATTTGTCTCTTCTGACAGCGGCATGGACTCGATTGCTCCATAAAATTTCAACCTGGTTTACAGGCTCATTGCCAAAAACATTATTGAATTCAGGGTTAAGTTATTTTGTCTTTTGAACACTTATGCGCTAAGGTAGATGTAAAATTTAATCAATCTGAATAAATTATTTTGATTGACCAGGATCTGGGGAGATTTTGAGCTGTTTTTAAAACGGAACTTATTTAATCATTAGAAGTGTCAGAAGGTTCCTTAGTACTTTCTGGTTGATGTTTGTTCATACCTTAGCAGCATAGATATCCGTAAATATCTCAAATTGGACACTTTTTAAGCATTAAGTTTTATTAATCATTTCAAGAAATTTCCTATCTTATATAATAAATATGAAAATTATAGATAACATCTGGGATCTCGCTATGTATAAATTAACTTCTGTATTTAAGTCTATTGTTCGTACTTTAAGTCTTACTGGTGCTTTTTTTGTGTTTAATGCGGGCATTGCTTTTGCTGCACCGCCGACATTTTCGGCAGCATTTAGCCCTACAACCGTAGGCCCCGAAACTGAATCAACATTAACTTATACCATTACCACTGATGCCCAGGCGATCCGAAGTGGAGGATTTTCTCATACTTTTGCAAATTTGATCTTTGCAACACCAGCGGGAGCAACCAGTGATTGTTCCAATATATCGTTAATAGCGGCTGACGGAGGCAGTACTTTGACAGCCTCTAATATTGATATCAGCCCGAATTCTAGCTGTACAATTTCAATTAATGCAAAATCGGTTAATGGTGTTGCACCTATCGTTACTTCAGATCTTAGTGGAGATTTCACCTCTGATGCCGGTAATAGTGGAAGTGTTAGTCCTTCATTAACGGTAGT
>JBFFIY010000203.1:0-8088 GCA_041556195.1 Enterobacterales bacterium | reverse complement strand
TAACTGAAATGAAGTACATGGATGCTGCTGAAAGTGCTGGTTGTCCTGTGTTTGCTTTAGATAGCGAGCCTCAATTCTGGCATATGATGTCAGATGAAAATCCGCTTACTGTTATTGAGCCACATCAATTGGCTTATATTATATTTACCTCGGGTTCAACTGGCACACCCAAAGGAGTGATGATAGAACACGCGCAGATCCACGCTTACCTGAACTCAGCTACTTCACGTTTGGGTTTTACACCAAAAATGCGCCATGCTCATGTACTACCTTTTAGCAGTGATGGTGGATACACCATGATATTTCCGGTATTAACCAGCGCCGGTGAGCTTCATATTGTTGAAGAAAATAAACAACTCGACCCTATATATATTAGAAACCTCTTTAAGCAAAAACAGATCGAAAGTCTGAAAATAGCACCAAGTTATTTAGAGGCTATTTTTACAGATGACGATATGTCTGGAGCGCCAACAAAATGCCTTTGTATGGGAATGGAAACTTTACACTGGGCTTTATATGAGCGTTTGCAAAAATCATATCCCGAACTCAAAATTTTCAATCACTATGGTCCTACCGAAACAACTGTAGGCGTTATAACTCATGAAATTAATCCAACAGATCGTACTTTACAGAAAACCTGTACTAGCGTACCTCTAGGTCATGAATTTCCCCATGTCGAGATTTATATTCTGGATCCACAATTACGTATCGTGCATCAAGGATATTCTGGTGAAATATATATATCCGGCAGGAGTTTAGGTCGGGGTTATCTGAATTCCCCAGCATTAACTGCTAAAAATTATTTACCTGATCCATTCAGTTTCAAAGCAGGAATGCGCATGTATAAAACTGGAGATCTTGCTCGTCAGCTAGACAATGGTATGATCGAATTTCTTGGCCGGACAGGGCAGCAAGTGAAAATACGCGGAAATCGGGTTGAACTAGAAGGTATTGATGCTGTACTGAAGGCATATCAGAATATGAAATCTTCAGTTACATTATTGCAGAAATTTAACGGGTATGAACAACTAGTATCTTATCTGGTTGTTGATGGTCAACAACCAGCTTCTGAAGATATTAAATACTGGCTAGCCGAGAGACTAGAATCATATATGGTTCCATCACATATTGTGTTCATGGATGTTTTACCAATTAACAATTCTGGTAAATTAGACAGAAAATCACTGCCAATACCAGAGCAAGTCTCATTGGATTCGAAAAAAGCGGCTAACTCCGCTTTAGCGGACAGCTCAGAGATGTCAAATACTTTGCAGGAATTGATATTTATCTGGGGTGAAGTACTCGGACGCGATGATATTTCTGCAAACGATAATTTTTATGCCATGGGTGGCGATTCAATTAAAGGAATAATGGTCGTTGCCAAAGCCAATAAACTAGGTTACATCCTGTCACCGCAACATTTATTTGAATTTCAAACATTGCAAGAATTAGCTAACTACCTTGATGATCAGCGTAAAGCTCAGGTGATTGACGATCTACTGCCTATATGGCGTGAAGTGTTAGGTTCAAACATCATTACCGAAAATGATAACTTTTTTGCACATGGTGGCGATTCAATTAAAGGAATTATGGTTGTCGCGAAAGCAAGTAAAAGTGGTTATCAGATCACGCCACAGCAACTGTTTGAATATCACTCATTAGCAGATCTTGCTAAAGTTTTAAAGAAAACAGAAGAGAAAGTAATAGCGGTTTCCAGCGAAGGTGAGCTGCCATTGTTACCTGCACAACGCCGGTTCTTTCAGCAAAAACGCCATAACTACAATAATTTTGTACAAACAATCCTGTTAGATGTTGCTACTGAAGTGCGAGATGAAGACATACAACAGTCTATTGAGCAGTTAATATCACGTCATTCCTCACTCCGAACTCGTTTCAGCCAACCAGGACAACAGTGGAAGGCAAAAGTTATATCTGCTACAGATATTGAACAAATTATCTTTACATCTCATTCTTTAGCACAAAAACCCGATAATACCTGGTTAACCGAACTTGCCAGCAAAGAAGCTGACAACATCAACCTGGAACGTGATCAGCTTATGTGTTGGAACTACATCAGCTGGCCTGAAGGTTGTTATTTACTGTGTCAAATCCATCATTTATTAGTCGATGGTATTTCATGGTTTATTCTGGTTAACGAATTATCTGCGTTATTACAAAAACAATCACTATCAATTACACAAGATAATTTAATTGGCTGGATGCAACAGTTACAAATATATGCAAATGAAATACCACAAATGACAATCGATAAATACATTGATAGATTATCAAACGAAGGATATTTAACAAATCTTCCAGAAGAAGATTATTGCAAAGATGAACAGATAATTCATTCGACAATTTCAACTGAATTAACACAAAGCATACTGGGCACTAGTAACCTCATCTACAAGACTGATCCACAGATCCTATTGTTAAGTGCAATGTCTATGGCTATGCGCGATATTTTAAAACTAGATAAAGTGCAAGTAATGCTGGAGCATCAGGGGCGTAGTTTTGAGTTTGGCAAGATTAATAATAATTTATTGGTAGGATGGTTCACCAATGCTTATCCGGTAATGCTTAAAACTTCATCAAATCATGGCGATGTTATCAAGTCTGTGAAAGAAAGTATTCGTTCGACTGCTGATACTGCTCGGGATTATCCTTTATTACGTTACTTACGTTCTGATCTTGACCTTGACTGGCAAAAATACCAGCCACAGATCTTATTCCATTATCTTGATACTGGCTCTAACACAAACAAACAAGATGATTTGATAAGCTTCTCTGAACAACAGATAAACCCAGTTGAACAGGATGAGGAATATCGCCCTTATAATTTAATCATAAACGCTATGGTCATTAATGGCACCCTCAATGTAAGTTGGTCATTTAATCAACATCAGTTTAATCAACAGCAGATGAAAATTCTGACCTTAACGTTTGAAAATTACTGTCTCCAGATTGTTGAACATTGTCAGAATGCAGAGTTGCAAGCAACACCTTCGGACTTTGAACACATTGATATTGATCAAAAACGGTTAGATAAATTGATGAATCGATTTAAATCAACCAAGGTATAAATTGTTATGGATTAGCTCAAAGTTAGAGATTAATGAGCTTTTCATTTTTAAGAAACATCAACTTTAGAATCTTCTTTTAAATAAGTTGATTGTAAAATAATAAAAATAAATTAAATTATGAATAATTTAAAAATATCAGATGTATATCCATTAACCCCCATGCAAGAGGGGATCCTGTTTCAAACTCAGCTTAGTGAAGATAAGGCTCTTTATGCTGAGCAGAGCAGTTGTTTTATTGTCGGAAAACTTGAAGCGGATAAATTCAGAGAAGCCTGGCAATATGTTGTTGATCGTCACTCCAGTCTAAGAACTGTTTACTTACTAGATGAAGACGAAGCATTGCAGATCGTAACAGAAAATTATGTAATTAACTGGAATTATAAAGATTGGAGCAAACAGTTATCTGAACAACATCAAACAATTGATTCATTAAAAAATGATGACGTTAATCAGGGCTTCAATCTGACCGGTGAAGTTCCATTGCGTTTTACACTGGTTAAATTAACTGATGAACGTTTCTTTTTTATCTGGCGCTATCATCATGTCATGCATGATGGCTGGTCTATACCATTAGTTTTTACAGAAGTGCAGCAAGCCTATATGTTTTTAACACAGGGGTTGCAACCCATGCTACCTCCTGCAGCAAAATATAGCGATTATATTGCATGGTTAAATCAACAGGATAAAACATCTGCAAGGAAATTCTGGCAAGATTACCTTGTTGGATTTAACCAAGCAAATAGTATATTTCAAAATGAAGAAAAAGAAATTGCAGAAACAAAGAGTTTTTTTGTGGAATTATCAATAGATGGAAGTTTATTAAATGCAACTGCTGAAAAACTACAAGTTACTGTCAATGTTATTTTTCAATTAGCCTGGGCCAAACTTCTTAGTGAATTGAGTGGAGAAAAGGATATCGTATTCGGTGCAACCTCATCAGGAAGACCACCTCACCTCAACAACAGTGACAAAATGGTGGGTTTGTTTATAAGCAGCTTACCTGTCCGCATCCAACTGGATCCTCATGCCACAATTGCTGAGCAATTACGAACCCTAATGAGCGAGCAGCTCGTTGCACGCCAGTATGAATATTTTCCCTTAATGGAGATCCAGAAATTAACGGATATCCCTCCAGGAAGTAATCTTTTTGATTCACTTTTGGTATTTGAAAATTACCCGGATGGTTCTGAATTTAATCAAAAGGGTTCAGAACTCAGTCTGGAAGAATTTTCCATGTTTGGCCGAAATGGTTTACCTCTTTCTATAATAGTCATACCTGATGAAAAAATTAAACTAAAAATAAGTTATCGTTCTATGTTTTCTGATAAGCTTGTTGAAAAAATCCCCGGATATCTTAATACAATTTTAACCCAAATAACTAAAAATACAGGGCAACCTATTCAGCAAGTATTCCTTTCAATCTCCAGTCCAAAAAAATGGCAAGGTAGAACTACTTCATCAGTTAATAAAACTATTCCATCACTATTCACTAAGATCGTGAAGCAATTTCCTGATAAAACTGCAGTCATTGATGCTGATGGAGAAATTTCATTTCAGCAACTTGAACAGTCTGCTAACCAATTAGCTATAAAACTTCAGCAGCTTGGGCTTTCGATTGGCGATACCGTTTGTTTACGCTTATCCCGCAATCGATATTTGATTACTGCAATGCTTGCAGTTATGAAAACAGGAGCAAATTTTGTAGGTATAACAACAACTACATGTTTAGGACATGCAAAACGTATAGTTGATAAATGTAATGCAAAGTTATTTATATATGACGATGAAGATTTTCAGGCAAACCAGTTAAAAGAAATAAAAATACAATTAATAAATAGCTTGGTAAAAGTTGACATTCATGATTCTGATAATTTTGATGTTGTTTACGTTGATCTCAGTAATAAAGCTTTAACTGCCTATATTGCCTTTACATCTGGTTCCACTGCTGAACCCAAGGGAATTATTACACCGCATTATGCAGTTAGTAATTACCTGGAATTTATTATTAACGAATATCAATTAACCGAAGATGATCGTGTTTTACAAATAGCTGATATAAATTTCGATGCTTCGATCAGAGATATTTGGGGCAGTTTATGTGCCGGTTCCAGCGTACTTCTGGATGATGAAGCTGTAGATGCAGAGTATGCATTAAGACTCATCGAGCAATACCAAATAACAGCTATATTAAGTCTGGTTCCAAGCCTGTTAAAAGTCATGGTGCAATTCTCAAATAGTAAACAGGCTAAATCTACAGTTAAAATATTATTATTAAGTGGAGAGTCCCTTCATAAAGCCCTGGTACAACAAGCTCAAGCTTTATTTGGTAAACATTGTCAGGTAGTCAATCAATATGGTCCTACGGAATGCACCATGACATCAATGTTCCATTATGCAGATAATGAAGAAGGTAAATTGATTGCTGTTGGTGAGCCTGTCCATAACTATGAAGTACTGCTACTCAATGAAGCATTATTGCCTGTAGCTCCTGGTTTTATTGGTGAAATATTTATTGCAGGAATAGGATTAGCCTACGGTTATCAGAAACAACCAGAACTAACAGCGGTTGCATTTTTACCTCATCCTTATAGTTCTCAGCCTGGTGCCAGGATGTATCGTACAGGTGATCTCGGCAAGATAACTGTTAATGGTGAATTACAATTGCTGGGGCGTAAGGACTCAATGGTAAAAGTTCGCGGACGCCGAATTGAATTAAATGCAATTGAAGCTCACTTAGCTGAAATAAATCAGATACTTGAAAGTGCGGTTTTATTCCAAAAAACACCGCAGAAATTACTGGCATTTATAGTGTTAGAAGAGAAAGCTTCCAGTCAAGCAGTGGCTGAATTATTAGCGAAAATATTACCTGATTATATGTTGCCTGATAACTACATTGTACTTGATTCACTACCTAAAATGGCTAATGGAAAAATAAATCGACGTCATTTACTGGAGGATGCTACTAGTATAAACAATCATAAGAGTGCATCCAACAAAAGGACTCCACTAACTTTCAAAGAAAAGATCTTACGGGATATTTTCGCAGAAGTTCTGGATGTTAGTATCGTAGATGTCGATGATAATTTCTTCGCTCATGGTGGAACCTCTATATTGGCAATTATTTTAATTGGTAGATTAAGAAAAACCTTCGGATGCGAATTAAAACTTAAACAGATCTTTGCGGCACCAACAATTCGATTGTTAGCAAGAAACATCCAGGAAAAAAGTGAGCAAGGCTTATTACCGTCTCTGAAGACTATTTCCAACGACTCTGAATATTTGTTGACAGATACGCAAAAACGGATGTGGTTGTTACAAAAAATAGAACCTGCAAACACGGCTTATAATATTCCTGTTGCATTCGAAGTGAAAGGTAAGTTTTCTATTGATAATTGGACATTAGCGATTGACCTGCTTGCTGGACGACATGATATTTTAAGAACGTTGTACAAGGAGGATAGTGATAAGTTATTAGCAATTATTACCGATAAACAGCCAATTAAGATTCAACTGCAACAAGCAGGTTCAATTCATACTGATAATATACAACAATTTTTGCATAAACTGTTCACCACACCATTTGATTTATCCAATGAAGCGCCTTTAAGAAGTGGTTTAGTAAAAATCAGTTCAGAACATCATATCGTTGCAGTTTCAGTACATCATATTTGTACCGACTTATGGTCATTACAACAAATGATTCTGGAAGTCATGCAAATTTATCGATCATTACAGGATGGAACTTATAATGATAAGCCTTCGAGCACAACAATATTCCAATATCAGGATTATTCTAAATGGTCTACCGAGTTCAAAAAAACAGAACTTTATAATCAACAATTGAAATTTTGGCTTGATCAATTAAAAGGAATACCGGAACTGCACAGCATACCTCTAGATCGACCTCGACCTGCCTCTTTAACTTCAGACGGTGCTCAATATAATTTGCAGCTCCCAAAGGAGTTAATGGATAAAATAAAAGAACAATGCCGAGAAAATCATACAACTTTGTTTATATATTTACATACATGTTTTGCTTATTTTCTACGTTGTTTAAGTGGTGAACACGATATCGTAATTGGAACACCTGTAGCAAACAGAGAACTGGTTGAAACCCATGACATGATTGGTTGTTTTGTAAATACATTGGTTTTACGTTCTTTGATTGATGATGACTTAAGTTTTTCTGAGCTTTTAGCAACCAACAAACAAAACTTACTCAACGCTTTTGAAAATAGCCAGGTTCCTTTTGAAACTCTGGTAGAACAGTTGGTACAAGAGCGCGGGCTTGGTTATAACTCTTTATTCCAGATTATGTTTTCTGTTAATACAACGCAATCACTTTCATTAAATTCACAAGATCTTTTATTTGAAAGAATTGAGTATAATGATTCATCTACAAAATTTGATCTTACCTTAACCATAAATGATGATCTGGCAACAAAAGCAGTGTGGGAATACAATAGCACTTTGTTTAACAACGAAACCATTGAAAGGTTTGCTTCACGTTTTATAGATACAATAGAACTTCTCAGTAACCAACCTGAACAGTTACTCAGAAATATCAGTTTACTCGCTAAACAACCGGAAAATTCTTTGTTGAAAGAGGGGGAAGGTGAAAATATTTATGATAGTTTAATCTCATTACAACAACAGTTATTGAAGTTTTCACAATTCCAACCAGAAAAAATTGCAGCTATACATAATGAAAAACAACTAAATTACCGCGATCTGTATGATCGCTCCTATCACTTTGCATGCATTCTGCGTCAAAGAGGACTAATAAATGGCGAATCAGTTGCTCTAACTGGAACTAGAGATCTAAACTATCTGGTAGCTATGATTGGCATTATGATAAGTGGTGGATGTTATATGCCACTAGTTGAAAACTATCCGCAAGATAAAAAACAAAAATTGTTAACTCAGGCTAACGTTCATTGGGTAATAGGAAGTGACGAAGCTGTTTCAATAAACAATATCACAAGCTTTTCTGGCGCTACCG
>JBFFIY010000202.1:0-8117 GCA_041556195.1 Enterobacterales bacterium | reverse complement strand
TCAGCGAGTTGTTACATGTACATGTACCCGTAACTGTTCAGGTTGCCTCTAAAATGAGTCAGATCGAGGCAAAAAATGTGAGTATACTCGATTATTTGACCATTTTTGAACGATGAGATGGCTCATTTTAGGGGTAAGCTGAATAGTTACAAACTAAGTTGGTTTTTCTCTTACCAATATTCTTTAACACCCTCAGGTCCTTTATTTTCACCTCACTTAATCAAGGTCGAACGTTCACTTATCAGTTTCAACTACAATTTTCAGCTTATTCAGGCCATCTTGAAACATGTCTCCAACCAATGTATCCATCATCATAGCTACATAGGGCCCAATAATCACTGTCTCGATTTTTCCCTTCATCAGCCAGGTTACTTCAATAGGTTGATCAGTTTCAGCATAAGATATGCTACTGAAATAACGAGTGGGATCTCCTTCAAAATAAAGGTCATATTCAATACCCGTTTCAATAGACGAAGATGTAAATTCTAATGAGCCCCCTCCTCCACTTCCAGACCAGCTTTGGCTTGCCCCCTTACCCCGAGTGATTGCTCCCAGAGTAGTTTTGATACTGGGATCTATATCTAACCAGGGTGCCCACAATGTCCATTTATTAAGCTCATTAACAAATTGATGGATGGTTGGCGTATTTGCATTAATGCTCACGCTTCTTTTGACTTCAAAATCCGATGGTAAGATCAGTCCACCTAAAACAAATAAAACAATAATGCTGGTCATTACAATAACTAATTTTTTCATTTTTTACCTTTTTAATTTTTCTACCCATTATTAACAAGTGGCAATGTAATTAACCTGAGCTCGGGATAAAAACAGCCGCCCTACACAACTATCTTAGCGATGGCATCCATTCACGAGGTTCAATTATACACTTTTGAAATATTAACATTCCTAAAACTATTTATTTTCAGATTTAAAATACAACCACAAAAAACCTGAGATCCCAGACAGTAGTGAGGCTAGAAGAATACCGGATTTGGCCATCAATAAATCCTCAGGATGGTGAGCAAATCCTAACTCTGCAATAAATATCGACATGGTAAAACCAATGCCTCCCATCAGAGCAACACCCACAATGTGGTTGAAATTCAGATTATGGGGAAGAGAAGAGACTCCAAACTTAACTGCAAGCCATGAGAAACCGGCAATACCTAATAATTTGCCGAACAGTAAACCTGCTGAGACACCAACTGAAACAGGGTGAGTAATAATGTCGCTAACAGACGACCAGTCTATAGGAATGCCTGCGTTTGCCAAAGAAAAAACAGGTATAACCAAATAAGCAGATGGCATGTGCATCTTACGTTCCAAAATCTGTGCCGGCGCCTGAACCAATAATACGCCTTCTCCCAGAGATCGAACCCGGGAGCGGAGTTCATCATTTATAAGGATATTATCGTTGCGTTGATAAGCCTGTTTGATTTTTTCAAGCATCTCCTGGATCTGCAAGAGGAAACGTTCTGGCTCATACTTGGGACGCATTGGAATAGTGAATGCCAGAAATATTCCTGCAAGAGTAGCGTGTACGCCACTCTTCAACATTGCTATCCAGAGAATTATACCTAGTAAGATGTAAGGCAAGGAATGCCTTATTCCTCCAAGGTTCAATACTAGCAGAAGCATCATCATGACACCTGCAGTAGAGAGAGCTGTAATATTTATAGATTCTGTATAAAACACTGCTATCACGGTAACAGCACCCAGATCATCGACAATCGCTACCGCCACCAAAAATGTCAGCAAATTTTTGGGGATCCTGTTACCCAGCAATGCCAATGCGCCCAGAGCAAAAGCAATATCGGTTGCCATTGGGATCCCCCAACCATCAAGAGCATGGCCTTCGGGATTAATACTGAGATAAATAAGCACTGGCACCAACATACCACCAATAGCAGCAATAATTGGAAGAATTGCATGTTTTGGATCGGCCAGTTCACCTACTAAAATTTCACGTTTGAGTTCTAATCCAACAACAAAGAAAAATACCGCCATCAGACCATCGTTTATCCAATGATGAACTGACTTCGATAACTGGAAGCCTTGCATGCCAATCGTGAACGGTGTTTCTAATAATTTGTAATAAGCATCACTATATTGACTATTGGCCAGATACAGAGCGGCTATCGCACACAACATCAGTAAAACACCACTGGTTGTTTGACGGTGAATAAATTCATCAAGGGGTGTTAGTATACGATCAAATGCCTTTTCCCATGGCGCTATATACTCTTTTTCAATTTTTTGTTTCATCAATTATGCTCTATTCCATTATCATTCATACTACGTCTTGTTCAGGATCCGTGGCTAAACTCTGCTACAGGCATTATGAATGATATATACAAAAACAGAAATAATCATTTATCAGCTACTAACACATTTTTACAAATTTCATTATCGATAACGTGTTCTGCAAATCCAGCACCAGCCTCAGTGTACATATTAAAAACAGCGGTTGCCCCTGCCTGCATTAATGCGTTAACTTCATCTGGATACCTTGCCGTAGCAGCTATACCCCCGGAAAAAGATATCTCAGCAAGTTGCTCCAATGCATCGAGGTTTGCCTCAAGGTTAGGCAATGCCAACATAACCAACTGAATACTATGTTCTTTATCAATTTTCTCCCAAAAATCTGCATCACTGGGATCCCCCTGTAGAACTTTACGACCTTTTGATTGATGCTTTTGCACCCGCTCTTCATCGAAATCAAAACCAACTACAGTATTTCCATAGGATTCTCGCAATTTATCATAAGCACCACTACCAACTCTCCCCATACCAAACACCGCAGTGGTTACACCTGAAGTATCTAGCAATCGATCATCAGGAAGTCTCTGCGTGCTTTGAAATTTCATCCAAAAGCTCCTGAATTGACTATATATTCTGTCATCATGGTTCGTCAAAAAGGCCGCAATAATAAAAGATAGTGATAATGCGATGGCAATTACGACCAACCATTCTGAATCCATCCAGCCATTGCTGACAGCAATGGCGGCAACGATTAGTCCAAATTCACTATAATTAGTCAAATTCAATGTAGCTAACAGAGAAGTTCGAGCGCGTAATTTAAAGCGGGTCATCAGTACAAAAAACAAAGCTGATTTAAAGAATATAAACGGAACAAGAAGGATCCCAATGATCAACACTTCCAACGACAGTTGACCAGACATGCCAATCAAGAGGAAAAAACCCACCAGAAACAGATCTTTAAAACCCAATATTGATTTGGCCATTTCATTCGTTTGAGGGTGATTAGAAATTAACACACCCATAATAAGAGCACCTAAATCACCCTTTACACCACTCATTTCAAAAAGCTCAGCACCACCCAACGCCAATACCAGGCCATAGAGAATAAGTAGTTCTCCATGTCCTATTTTTTGTAGCAAATGTAGAAAAAATGGTCGAAAAGGGATAAGCAGAAACAATAAAAATGCCCAGTAGGATGGGAGCTTTTCGGTTGATATTGCCAGGAAAACAACTGCTATCAGATCTTGCATCACCAAAATGGCAACGGCAATTCTTCCATGATAAGACTTCATCTCACTTTTTTCTTCCAGTGATTTAACCACAAACACTGTGCTGGAAAAACTTAGGGCAAAAGCAAGCACCAAAGAGAGTTTAAGATCTAAATCTGAGAAAAGTGGAATATTAATTAAAGCCAGGGCAAAAATAGCTGTGCCAAAAACAACAATGACAATTGAGGTTTGTAGTACTGTCACTGACCACACTTGTGGTCTTAAAAGAACCTTTAGATTCAACTTCAGGCCCACAGTAAAAAGCAGAAGTGTAATACCTAAGTCGGAAAACTTCTGCAGGGTTTCTCCACCGGTAACTCCCATGTAATTAAGCACAAAACCTGTTGCCAAAAAACCAACTAATGGAGGAAGGCTAACCAGTCTTGCCAGAAATCCAAGTATAAAAGCCAGGAAAACCCAGCTAATATCATCCAGAGCAATTGCAATCCATTCAAAATCCATCAGGTATATTTCTCAGCAAAATTGTTTATAAACTTAATTGTGGCTTATGTTTAATTGTAGCTTAAGATCAATTAAAGCACTCACTATGCTCTTGGTACGGACTCTGACAAAGCACTTTTAGTAGTAGAGAGCTTTGCACGAATAGAGTTTTTAGCTTTTTGTAGCGTTTTCACAAGTAGCTAATGTGCTTAAATATTTTGCAATAGCGTCCATTCCCGATAACTCTAAACCAGCTTCAATTTCTGCTGGCGCATTATAATTGGTGTTGGTGTTAACATCATATGCATACAGCTGTCCCTGTTTATCTCGAATAACTTCGATTCCAGCAATTCCAATTCGATTTTGATTTAAAAAACATTCAGCCTGTTTGATAAAAGCATCATTATTTAATTCATCGGTAATGCTAAATTTATTGGTCTGTGGTGCTTGACTTACAGGACAAAAATCATCCCCAATCTGACAGATATCTGCAGGACAAAGCTCAAAACCTTCATCCGTTGCTACTTTAACTGCATATAAAAAACGCCCGCCTACAAACTCGCAACGAACGATATAGGGTTCAGAAGCTTCAATATATTGCTGAATTAGCCAAATTCCATCCAGAGGTGTCTCAAATTCATCAGATTGTAAAAATTTTTCCAAACCACTTTTCTCTCGAAAGAGTTGAACACCGAGTCCTTTACCGCCACGGTTGGGTTTTAAAATCAATGGGTAGCCAAACTGTTCCGCACTATTTATCAGGTTATCTTTACCCACCACTGCTAGCGTTTTGGGTACTTTAATATCTACTGCCTTTAGGCCGGCATACTGAGCTATTTTACTTACCTCCAGATATAAAGCTTTTGTACCATTGATCACTGTTTTCCGGTGAGATTCCAGCCAATTTAAAACCACATGAGTAAGCTCAGGAGCATATCGATGACCTCTGGTATGACTGGAGGCGCTCATGCGATTGTAAAAAACACCATCGGGTGGCAATTCATCAAAATTCACTTCTCCCTCATTGAGGAACCATTCTTGAGGCTCAATACCTAACTGAGCAAAAGATGCCTTTAATGGCGTAACCCATTCATTATTTTCATGTAGAATGTAAATAGTTTTCATTGAATTCAACCTGAGTTTTTGACCAATGTGAAATAGGTTAATGATAATGAATTAGACTATAGAAAGGAACCTTCAATGTAACTATCCAGCTACGGGTATATTTAGCAACCTGTGAGTAATTACCCTTCAATTAGGAAGTATCTGTAAAAGAGCAGACTTGACATAACTGAATGAATTTTAGAACTTGGGCTTCTCCAATAAAATATGAGCTCCCCATAATTTTTTCTAATCTTCCAACACTCGTGGGTTGCTATTATTCATTGCGTCAACGTAGAACTGAAAATTACTGCTATCCTGCTCTTTGGCATGATACATGGCTACATCGGCATGTTCCAGCAAAGAGCTTGAATCATGGGCATCAACATCGAACATGCTTATACCGATACTGACGTCAACATTCAAATCCTTATTTTTAATTTTAAATGGTTGTGAAAAAGCATTCACAATTTTTGTTCCTACTAAACTGGCATTTTTTGTGTTATGTATACCACCAAGAATAATTGTAAATTCATCTCCCGCAAACCTTGCAACCGTGTCATTTTCACGCGTACATCTTTTAAAGCGATCTGCTGCCTGAATAAGTACTTCATCACCGGTATCATGGCCAAAGGCATCGTTAATTTGTTTGAAATTATCCAGATCAATAAAAAATAGGGCTATTTTTTGATCATTTCGCTGTGCATGAAGAATACTGCGTTCCAGACGGTCATGAAATAACCTTCGATTAGGCAGCGAAGTAAGGGTATCAATATGTGCAAGGTTGATCATATGCTCTTCAGCAGACTTACGCTCTGTAATATCTGAAAAAATTGCGACATAATTTGTGATCTCATTTTTCTCATTCTTAATGCAACTTATACTCATCCATTTCGGATAGACTTCCCCACCTTTTCGTTTATCCCATATTTCGCCTTGCCAGGCACCTGTATCAATGATAGAGAGCCACATCTCCTGATAAAATGCTTCATCATGTTTACCTGATTTAAACATCCTTGGGTTTTGACCAATGATTTCTTCATTGGTGTAGCCGGTAATCTCGGAAAATGCCCTGTTTACCACAGTAATATTATTATCATGATCAGTAACCAGGATACCTTCCAGGGCTGTGTCCATGACCCTGGCTGACAAACGAATTGCAGCATCTGATTTTTTTCGACTCGAAAGATCCCGGACAAGCCCGATAAAAATAGCCTCGTCATTTATATCCATCTGTGTAAGAGTAACTTCTATTGGGATCTGACTGCCGTCTTTACGCAAACCATTTAACTCACGACTACTACCCATTACTTTGCTTTTTTGGCTACGAAAATTATTCACATGCAATTGGTGATTCTTTCTGTAAGGTTGAGGCATAAGCTTAGTAATATTATCACCTATCACCTCTGATGCCGGAAATCCAAAAATACTTTCAGCAGCCGGATTAAACGATTTGATTACCCCCTCTTTGTTTATTATGATAAGCCCATCGACAATGTTATCAACAATTTTTCGTACATAATTTTCGCTCTGGCGTAATTGCTGGTTACGTTCTTGAACCTGTAACGTCATTTTACGGAAAGCTTTAGAAAGAAGACCAATTTCTCCTCGTTCTTTTGTGGGAAGTAAGGGGGTTGCATCACCTTTAGCAAACTCATCGACTGCAGTTGTAATGATTGTAAGCGGTTTGGTAATCAAATGTGACAGCCAGTATGCCGTTCCTGCTGCTACAAGAATAAGCAAAATACTGAGTATGGTGACACCTTGCAATGTTTCAATGGTTTGTTGTAAAAGCCAGCTATAAGATGTGGTGTTAATAACAACAAGATATCGTTGTGGATGGCTGGGATCATAAAATATCTTTTTACTCTGAGCTAATAAATCATTCTCTGGAAGCAATATTTCCCAGTTTTGTTCTAATCTAGATCCCGCTTGATATATATCAGAAAATGCAGAATGCTTGTCCTGTATTTTCCATGGAGCACCGAATTCAAACCCAAAGAGTTGCAAATTCTCAGGACCTGCCAGTAGATCTCCACTATCATTTGTGACATAAGTTGAACTAATTTCATCTTCTGAATCAGAAAGGCTGTTGAGGATGCTGGAGAAATCCATATTAATAATTATGATGCCGAACGGACTGCCATCTGATGAATGGACTGGAATAGCTGCCCGCAAAACGGGTTTATAAGGCTTTGTTATTTTATCGTGTTCCCGGTTAAGGTTTACATCTGATAAATATTGATTTCCCCGGGCAATCGTTATAGCCTCTTTGAAATATCGACTACCACCTTTTTCCTGTAACAAATGCTCTGGCACCCTGACGACATTCACCCCTTCACGCTGAACACGGACGAGCTCTTTTCCGTTATTGGCAACACCTATGAAACGCACCTGAAAGTAATTTTTTTTTGATTTTAGAAATGCCGAAAATATTTCCGCCAGACGTTGTTTCCATATTTGACTTGAGGAAACATCTGTAGAGTCTTTTTCATGATGTAATTGAGTATCAATAATTGCAGCGATTGGAGGTATATGACTCAGAAATACTACATCATGCCGCAAAGTCTCTATTCGGTTTTTTAGCCTTTCAGATTCGACATTGAGATGTTCTAGCTGTGCAGAAGATGCAAGCTTTACCAGAGCCTCAGAAGAGTGTTTATAAAAAACTGTTTCAATTATAGCTGAAGAAATGACCACTAAGGTTAGTGATAGTAGTGTGACTCGGAAACTAATATTATACAAATTCTTGAACATTAATATCTGCCATGTGGTGATATGCACTAGAAATAGAAACCTTACTCCATTCTCAATAATCCCTTAAAAAAAACACTGCTTAACCCATCTTTCTGCCTTAATGTTTATCTATTAAGAAAAAAGTGGCACCACAAACTTAAACTTAGACAAAATCGACTATAAATTCTTTCTCATTTTATCGGAACATTTATATACTTGTATTTGTAGGGGTATTTTTATATTTATTGTTATTTTTTATAGGGATATTTATTGTTATTTTTTATAGGGATATTTATTGTTATTTTTTAT